>JBHLNC010000019.1:0-13798 GCA_048937435.1 Promethearchaeota archaeon
GATCGAGCAGCCCGAGTTAATGGACAATAACCATGAATGATAATGATACGAATAAGCATGGCATAGATATCGTAACGAGTGCGTTTATGAACGGGAGCTTCAATTGAAATTGTCATCACCTTCTCTGAGAAGTCTTGTCTATAGTGCGTCGTATATTCCTTTTAAGAAAAACTCTAGATTATGTTTTTTGTAGCAAAGTAGACTGTAAAGCCAAGTATCGAAAAGGTTTTTCTAGGGATGTTCGGAAAGGGTCGAACACACCCACAAACCAAAAAAACATTGAGGCAACAAACATGGGAAAACGAATTGAAGAAATCACTCGACTTCTTGACGAACTCGAAGTCAGGTTTGAACTCAAAGAGGAAACCATTGTCGCTCTCTGGAAAACTGAAAAATGGGAAAACCTCGTTGTCAACTTCATCTTCTCGCCAAACGAAATCTGGCTCACTATTGTCGGTTGGCAAAAATTCCCTGAGCTCTCTGAAACTGATGCAGCCGAATTCTACAAGAAGCTTCTTGCTGAAAGTTGGAACTATAATGGGGTCAAATATTGTCTGGATCCTGATGGAGATCTAGCTGTTGTCGTTGAAACAGCAGATATGGAGATTAGTAAGGAAGAACTTTCGCGTTACATTCGTCAAGTTTTGAATGCCGCTGATGAGATGTATGATTGGGTTGAAGCAGAAGCTTGGGCGGACTGAGTCTTTCTATCACTAATTTAATTTCTTACATACTTACGCTAACTGGTTAATGAAGAAAAGTCAGTAAGAAGCGAAGAAAAGTAAGGCAGTAAATTAGAGTTTCTTTGTTGTAGTACGATCAAGATTGATTCCCAGGATTTTCAAGACATCAGCAATTTTGACGATTGTATTGACACAGCCGTCTCGGAAAAGGAGAATTCCTCGACCAACGAGACCGAGTTTTTTGAGGAGGAGACCACCGAGAAGGGCTTCTTTTTCACAGGCAATTCCAAGGATTGCATGTGGTTGGCTGAAATCGATGATTTTCTGAGCCATGCTTCCACCCGGGAGAATGTAAGCCCCTTTGTAGTTGAGTTTTTTTGCCGCGGAAGTAATTTGGTGGACTTGACATTCAGGGTTACAGTGTTGGCAAATGTACCCATGCTCGCCCAGGGGTGCTTTACAATCTGATTTGCGGAGACATTGAGGAACAAGAACTATCCGTTCTTCAGGAGGTGTTTGTTGGAATTCCTCTTGGCTTTGCCCGTTCATTTGTCTGATGTAAGCTTGGATGACTTCTTTCTCGGTGCAACCATTCTTTTTTGCTTCATCTTTGATTCGGCTCAACACTTCTATTTCAATGATGGAATCAGACATTTACAGGAACTCCGAGGGGGGAGATTAGGGGCTAAGTGAAATTACACAAGATTGGCACACCATATATATGTATCAGTAGCGCCAGTGGATTTTCTTACAGAAAGTGTGTGTCATGGACACGGAGAAGTCGGGTACAATCTTCATACTCATTGGTTTGATAGTGTATGGAATTCATCCAATCATAGTTGAATTTGGAGGGATGGTTGTTGCGCCCCTTGTCTTTGCATCATCAGCAGCCCTAATTGCAGGATGTGTTGCACTTATTTGGGCAAGAAGGACAACCCCCCCGATAAGCCGGGACATTTCACGATCTGATACGAAACGACTGGTGATGGCAGGAGTTCTGGGAACGTTCTTAGCCTTCACTTGCTTTTTTGTTGGATTACAATTCACAAGTAGTAATAACGCAGCGGTTATTCTTCGATCCGAGTTGGTTTTTGCCTTATTGTTTGGTTTTCTCTTTCTTGATGAAACAATCTCCAAGCGTCAAGCAGCGTTGATGGCACTAATGCTTGTAGGAGTATTGCTCGTTGTGGCTACAACACAATTAACAACTATTGGTTTTGGTGATATTCTCATCCTTATCACTCCAGCCGCCTGGGCAGCGGGACACACCTTTGCTAAACCAACCTTACAACGAGTCGCCCCTTGGACAGTAGTAACTTATCGGAATCTTGTTGGGGGAACCTTACTTCTCCTCCTCGCAGGAACCTTATTTTGGCTCGGAACGCCCCTAATCCTTGTTCCAACTCTAGGGCTAGTGGTTGGAGTAATTCTCGTTGAAGCCATTGTAATTCTACTAGCCCATGGTCTTTGGTATGAAGGCATTAGCCGAATCAACCTCGGAAAAGCAACAGCTTTGATTTCTCCAGCACCCTTGGTCACATTCCTGTTATCTACCCTGATTTTTCAAATCCCTCCAACGATATGGCAACTTCTCGGAGCATTGATTGTGATTTTATCAACAATCCTCCTCAGCCAAGAGGCTAGCATACGTCGTACTAGAAACTAACTTAGAATAATAAAACTCGAAGAACCCATTTTGAAAGATAGGGAACTGTCTCCAAGGCAAACTCCGGTAATATAAGACGTGTAAGAGTTTAGGGAAGAGTGATGTTGTCCAAGTCATCTACCCGGAGTTTTCCAATTCGTCCCGCTGTTTCGATAACTTGCTTCAACTCCTTCTGATCGACATCTAATGTGAAGTATTTTTTGAGTCCTTGAGCGATGTCTTTGATACTGAGTGAACGAGTTTTATCGCCGTCAAAGAGTTTGATAGTAAGATTGCGAAGGTCTTCGAAACGGTTCCAAAACCAAATGAACCAAATCCATTCGCTTTCTTTCACTGTGTAGTAGTCAGGTTCGATTTCAGAGACGGTTAGATAGAGCATGACAGCGAGTTTGGCTTCTTTAGCCCCCAAATCATTGACATATTTCAGAGTTTGAACCGCTGAACGCCCTGTGTCAACAATATCATCGATAACAAGCACGCGTGTTCCCTTTACGGGTAAGGGAGAGCGAACTGGTATGACAGCGTCTTCTTGATGTTCAGCAGTGGTGTCTAGCCAGTGTTCGACTTTGAGGGCATATAGGTTGGGATTTCCCATGAAGTCTGACATTAGGCGTCCAGGGACAAAACCACTTCGAGCAATTGCTAAGAGAAGGTCCGGCTCGTATCCTGAATCAGCCACCTTGAAGGCAAGCTTTTTCGAATAGTCATAGATTTCTTCGTAACTGACGAATTGACATTTTATTGATTCAACCATGAGACACAGCACCTACTGAACGTGCACGAGCCCCAAAGGTTGCACCTCCATAAAAGTGTCTAGCCCATCTATTTGCTGCATTCACTCTTTCAGGTAGGAACGCAACACACGAAGGGCCCGAAGTGTTATCCATTTGGAAGGTTTTCCCTTTTTCTCGATGTCATGCCAGAATTTTCCGTTGAAGGTGTGTTTGAGTAACCATTTGCCATCAGGTTGTTGTGATTCCATGACGATGTTGATTGATTCGTCCATTCGGGAATCTTTGACACCGAGACGTGTGAATGTGTCAAGAATTTCGAGGACATCTGAGTTGTAGAAGAGGGGGAACCCAAACCGTTTCCAACCCGTCTTCTCCTTACGAGTGCCATCGGGATTTCTGAGATATTTGTAAATTTGATTGTCTAGGATGAGTTCAACAAGCTGACTAATAATTGCATTGATTCGTTTTGAGCGGTATTGATTGGGAAAAGTGGAGAAGGCTTTCAGTACTTTGCATAGTCCCATGTAGCATAAGGGTGGAAATACCGCTTCAACATTTATGGGATAAGCGCGACACTTCCATCCAACTTGGGAATCATCATAGTGATCGAGAAGGAAGCGGATGGTCTTTTGCATCCGGGGATCATCTAGATAACCAAAACGGGTTAGGTAGTAGAGAATGTTCGCGTCAAGGCAACAAGTATCACTGACTGTGCTAGTGTATCCTCGGGTGGTTTTAGGGCGCACAGTAGTGAAGTGACCTGAATTGAGTTGGAAGGTGAAGAGCTGCTCAATCCCTCTTTCAATAGCGGGTAACCGTTTTATTCCAAATTCCGCCAGAATCAGGAGAGAATGCGTCGTGGCTGTATATTTGTTCGCGTAGATATGTTCTGACTTCGCCCAATATCCTTTGGGGTCTTGGGCATTAAGAATGGCTTGAACCTCTGGAGATTGAGGGATAGCATCCTGAGTTGCTAGAACTTCAGAATCCGTAGGAGACAAACCCTTGAGATGTTGTAAAGCCCAATACCGAACGCCAGGAGTTTCGGGTTCTAGGAGCCAATCGATTACTTTGGGACGGGCAACGTCATGGAAGTTCATAGTTTTAGAATGGTGTCAATGAGGATAAAAAGATATGAGAGGGAGAACAACGGATTCAATACACTAGTATTCGAGGACGAACAATCCAGGGCACTGATGGAAGAAGGTATAGTTGAGCTAGACTGCACCTTGTAAGGCTTTTTCACAATTGCACTTATTCTGGGTTTCTGGCATCGTGGGAATTACTGCAATGAGAAGTTTTTTGACTTTATCAAGATTTTCCGCCATGGTTTTTTGGACTTCCTCGTGGCTGACTGGTTTCTCAGCGTACACATCATAGTCGGTGATCATAGAAACATTAGTGAAGCAGAGTTGAGCCTCACGTGCGAGGTAGACTTCAGGGTGCAGAGTCATACCAATGATATGGAAACCTTGAGAGCGGTAGAATCGAGACTCCGCCTTCGTTGAGAATTGGGGACCTTCAATCGTGATAATGGTGCCTTTATGATGATAAGGTAGTTTGAGGGCTTTGGCTTTGCTAGCGATGAAATTTGAGAGGTCAGGACAGAAGGGTTCGGCAACAGACACATGAGCGACAGTGCCTTCTTCAAAGAAAGTACGTTTACGGCTTCGGGTCCAGTCAAAAGCTTGGTCAGGAATAAAGAGATCGCCAGGTTTAATTTCATCTTGAAGGCTGCCAACAGCTGAGACTGTGATAAGACGTTTGACACCAAGGGATTTGAGGGCCCAAATGTTTGCTCGATAATTGACTAAGTGTGGAGGGTAGGAGTGGGTGCGACCGTGACGGGGAATGAAGGCAACGCGACGATTCTTGAGTGCCCCAATCATGACTTTGTCAGAGGGAGCTCCGAATGGTGTGTAAACTTTGTATTCGTCAATATTGGTAAAGACTTCAGGGTCATAAACGCCAGTTCCACCAATCATGCCGATGGTGACTTCTTTAGGTGGTTTGACAAGCATTTCTCTCACATCTATTGTTGAATGATTTCGTAAACGTGAAAGGGGTGGGGGATTCTGCTCTTAAGTCTGTAGGGTTACCTTCATGTGCTTAATTCGAGAGTATCAGGTAGCTTATTCGAGTTGAGTTTCGCCAAAGTTGCGGTTGTCGATGCCGAAACCCACCCAATTATTAACCATTAGATTGTCTAAAGAATCAAGCAGTGCTGCGAATCATAAGTTGGTGGTTTCTTATGTCTCGTGACCGTGAACTTGAATTGGAATCCGAACTGCGTGGAAGAACCCTTCGAGTTTACTTTGAAATGTTATCAGTACGGGGACCAATCGGACCGCGTGAATTACAGCGGAAGCTAAGTCTGTCTTCCCCCAGTCTAGCAGCGTATCATCTGGATAAATTAGTTGAGTTGGGTCTCGTTCAACGAGAACGTGGAGAGTATTCTATTGAGGAAGTAGTTCAGGTTGGCGTCTTAAAGCAGTTCATTTGGATAGGTCGACGAGGATTACCACGTCACCTCTTCTATGCGGCGTTCTTCACGGGAGCGTTGATCACCTATCTAGTAATTTACCCACAGTATCTGACCTTCGCCAATGTGGCTGCATGGCTTTTCGGATGTAGCGCTTTAGGACTGTTATGGTATGAAACATGGCGATCTCTTCGAGATGTGCCGAAATGAGGTGTTCTAAAACGTAGTCTAATAACCTACAGCTACAACAGTATTGGTGAATAATCGTGTCGAAACAAACATCAAAAAAACGGAATCGGCGACGTGAACTCTACCTAATTGCTGGATTAGTGGTTGGTATCTGTCTAATGATAACACCAGCATTATTTCATGCTTCGACGGGTTTCTTTTCTCCAATGGAACCTCCTTCTACCTGGTTAGAACCCGAAGTCTTTGGTAGCGGGATTATTAATCCCTTAGATGCGATCATCGAGCTGTTTTGGTTAGTTGTCCCGATAATTTTCTTGATTATTGTTATGTATATTCTAGGGGGACGCCGGACACGTTGGGCGGGCTATGATGAAGCCGTCAAATTGACCCGACGTTAAAAGCGTCTTAATGTCGAGCTAACACTTCAGAGCATTTAAGAGGCATAAATCGGTCAGAGCAATACTAAGGCAAAAACACGTTATTGTGAAAAATCTCAAAGAGATATCGTGATATCTAGTCTAGTGAGAGTATGTGTTATGCAATTGACGGCATCTGAACTTCGGAAGCGCTACATTCAGTTCTTCAAAGAAAGGGACCATGCTGTTATTCCTTCCGCCTCACTAATTCCACAACTGGACCCAACGGTCCTATTCATGAGTGCGGGTATGCAACCACTAGTGCCTTTCCTCCTTGGTCAGCCCCATCCACAAGGAACTCGATTAGTCAATGTGCAAAAGTGCATCCGAACCGATGACATCGATGAAGTAGGAGATACCTTCCATCTCACCTTTTTCGAAATGTTGGGCAATTGGTCATTGGGTGATTATTGGAAGCGTGAAGCTATTGAAATGGCCATGGAATTTCTCACAAACCCAAAAACTGGGCTAGGCTTGAATAAACAGGTTCTACACATTACGGTCTATGAAGGCGATGACCAGGTCCCACCTGACGAAGAAGCCGCCAGTGTGTGGGAAGAACTTGGAATTCCTCGTGACAGAATCCACTTCCTACCTTACAAAGATAATTGGTGGGCACTCGGTGATACAGGACCACAGGGACCTGATACAGAGATTTTCGTTGATAGCGGCACACCACTTTGTTCAGATGAATGCCGTCCAAATTGTGGATGCGAGAAGTTTGTTGAAATTTGGAATCTTGTATTCATGAGCTATGATAGGTCCGAAGATGGAACACTGACACCACTGGAAAAGAAGAATATCGATACGGGCATGGGATTGGAACGTGTTCTTCAAGTTCTCAAAAAATTACCAAGCGTATATGAGACAGGTGTGTTCAAGCCGATAATGGATAAAATTCGTGAAATAACAAAGATTTCTGATCCTACACCAGAACAGATGCGATCGATGCGTATTATTGCTGATCACATCCGTTCAGCAGCGATGGCACTAGCAGATGACCAGGGGCTTGTCCCTTCGAATGTGGAACGGGGATATGTTATACGACGGTTACTTCGGGTTGCCATTCGGCAAGGCTTCCAGTTAGGTATCGAAAACTTTTTTCTCACGCAAATCATTCCAGAGGTCTTTGATGTATTAGGAATGGAATACGATGAGCTCTTGAGAAACAAGACACATGTTCTTAATGAGATTGAGAAGGAAGAGAAGCGATTCCGTAGGACGGTTCGTAGAGGTCTTCGGATTGCAGAGCGGACGCTCAAAGAGAAAGGCATTCTGACCGGAAAAGACGCGTTCATGTTATTTGCGACCTATGGTTTCCCCATCGAAATGACCGTTCAGATTGCTGAAGAAAATGGTCAGAAAGTTGACTTGGACGAATTTCGAAAGGAGTTTGAAAAACATCAACAGATATCTCGTGATGCAACGCAACAACGTTTTACGAGCGGATTAGCGGATCATTCAGAAGAAGTTATCCAGCTTCATACTGCAACCCATTTACTCCATACTGCACTACGTCGTTTCATAGGACCTTCTGTCTATCAGAAGGGCAGCAATATCACCAAAGAACGATTGCGGCTGGATGTTCAATTAAACCGTAAATTAACACCTGAGGAATTGCAGCAAATTGAGGAATGGGTTAACAAAATAATTCAACGCCATTTACCCATTACTTTTGCAACCATGTCTCCAGAGGAAGCTAAAAAACAAGGTGCTTTGGGTTTCTTCGGGGAAAAGTATGGAGAACATGTCAAGGTCTATTCAGTAGGTGATGTATCTAGAGAAATCTGTAGTGGACCTCATGTTGAAAATACTGGTGTTCTAGGTACATTTCGCGTCGTAAAGCAAAAACGAATCGGTGCTGATACGCTTCGTTTGCGGGCCGTGCTAGAATAAAGGGACCAAACTGTAGTTAATATGTTGAGAGTGATTTTCAAGATAGGGAGTCTTTCTTTTCCAAGGGAAGCGGCATGATGTACATTTGGGAGATATACTGGGTACCTCCACAAGCACAGCTTCCGGCTTTTTTGAAAACGAAATCATCCTTTTCCCAAATCCGTTCAGTTGTGCGGTTACACTCATCACATTGCAGTTTAACTACGACGCCAATTTTCCTGTATTCAAGGATATAGCGGTTGAGACGAGCATTGACGGTTCCTGCAATGCCATAGATAACCATTGAAACGACAAAAGTGAGAATCAACAAATAATAGAACCATTCAGGCAGGGGGAAGCCAGCGCCTGTAAGTATCAGGGGAATATATGTCATATACATGAGAATACCCAATTCAATCATTAATGAAACAAGTAGTGCTGAAGAGAGGAGCCCCATGATTCGGCTTGTTCGTGCATACGACTGGATACGCTGAACTAGCCTACGAACATGATCAATGGTGGGCTTGGGTTCTTGCCATGGTTCTACTGTCATTCTTCGTCATGGGGGCAAAGTAAACGAAGGCTTAAAAGACTTCCGAAGCTGCACCTACCTCAAGGAGCCTTACTTTGTGATGAAGCCACATGAGGATCCGAATATTGAAAAAGATGCTGTGAAATTCAATTCTCCTGTATTAGCAGTTGATGCTGTTATACAAATGGAGGATGGTAACATCATTTTCATTCAACGACAGAACCCCCCGTTTCAAGGGCAATGGGCACTACCGGGAGGTCAAGTGGAAGTTGGTGAAACTGTGGAAGAGGCTATTATCCGAGAGGTCAAGGAAGAAACAGGATTGAAAGTCAAGGTCGGTCATCTTATTGGTGTCTTCTCAGATCCTCAGCGAGATCCACGTGGTCACGTAGTTAGTATTGTTTATTTTGCCCATCCTATTGGCGGAGAACTTTTAGCAGGTAGCGATGCTTCGCGGGTTGCATCGTTTCGTGAACCACCTGACAGCCTAGCATTTGATCATGAAAGTATACTTCAAGCAGCAGGCATTGTGAAGGGTGGAGAGGACCGCAAAACTCGTTGAGTAGACGAGTAGAGCTCAACAAAGTTTATATGTAAGCCGATTACACTCTAGCTTGCAGAACCCCATCTGCTACGGATGGCGGGGTGTAGCAAGAATGTCAGGCACAGACAAAGAAGCCATTCTGATTCGTGTTTCTGAATTCCTTTCAAAATCAGTAAATGAATTAGCTGACGCACTCAACGAAATTGCCAAACAGGTTACAGAATTTCAATCGAGCCTGAAGAAAATTCGGAGTGACCTAAAGACTGCTGAAGTCACCCCAATGGCTGCCGCTAGTACACCATTGTTAGCTGTTGAAGCACCTTCGGCTGGACCCTCAACAGATAGCCTTTTTGATTTCCTAGAAGGGGATGCCGCCGCCATAGCCACAGTAGACACAGGTGATGTTGCCGAATCGATTCTTCTCGGTGAACCAACAACTCCAGCTGCAGCTGCTCCTCCAGCAGTTCCAACAACTGAACCACCTAAAGGCCCTCCAACAGGTCCACCAACAGCACCTCCCAAGGCGCCTCCAACTGAACCTCCAAAAGCCCCACCCAGTGCGCCTCCAACAACGCCACCTAGTGCTCCACCTGCAGCTCTGCCTGCAGCTCCAACAACAGCGCCTCCAGCAGGACCCCCACCAGCTGCTGCACCTGCTCCTGCTGCACCAGCCAGTGGTATAGCTGGTCTAAGAAACGAAATGATGGCAGAGATCAAGCGCATCAAAGAAATCTTCGAGACCTAAGCGCTTATTCACAATTTTTAATTAATTTTCGTCAATTAGAGTGGATACTCTATCCAGGATAAGTAGTGAAATCCCTTTTATCACTTGGTGGATGCGAGGAATAGAAGACGGAAAAATGGAGAAATAGGGTTAGCACAAAAAATGAACCCTATGTGGATAAGCGCCAAATTGTATCATTGGCAATGATGAAGAATGTTTCATCTTTATAGATTACAAGGGCGTGGTGATACTTCGCCACTGCTAGAAAGGTCTTGATCTTCGTTTCCTCGCCATCGCGATATTTCATATCAACTGTTCCGCCAACAGAGCCCTTGTTGATTCCGAGCCTGTCAATGGCACGCTCATCCACAATAGGGATTTTGAGGGTTTTTGCCTCATTGTAAACAGCTTGGCGGAAGGCACTTACTCCTGATTTTGACATGATTCTCTTCTCTCCGTAATCCGAAGTACAGGGACTAACTGACTGTATAGATTTGGGCATATATAGGTTACGTCTTGACGGTGGAAAAGAGGAACTGATTAATGTGCGCTCATTTTGGTGAAGAAGCAAGGTATTGGAGCCGCTCAAGTACAAGCTGGGGGTCTGTGAACGCAAAAAACGCTGATATTCGCGGTCCTTGATCGCGCCCGAAAAAAGCCTGATAGATAAAGCGAAAGAAATCCTGCTGTGTGTTTTTACTAAGTGTTTGGGTTATGGCTTTTGTCACGTCAGTGATGGCTTGTTCTGTCCATTGCTGTGGATTAAGTGTCGAGTGGAGCTGTTGATAAAGAACGCGAAGTTCAGAGGAAATAGTTCGGTTGAGGCCTTGTGGAGGGGTAGAAAGAACAACGATTCGATAGGAGTCGGGAGCATAATCCTGAACCCAGGTATTCGCCTGGTTTAATCGTTCATTAAGATAGCTCTGTTGTTCATCAGTAAGGGAAGGGGGAAGAAGACCACTGGAAGTCAGTTTCTCAATAGCAACACTAGTAAGAGTTTCAGGGGGAATAACTTGAGAGAGAAGCACTGCATGAAGATAGGGGACTTGGAGAGGCGCTTCATCAGAAATGGGTTCGAGATTCGCAAGTTCATAGCTACGTCGAATATCAGCAATTTCCTGTTGAGGGGCTTTGGGTGAATCGATGTTATAATAGACACGTTCAGCACGTTCGTATTGACCAATATAATTGGGAACATATTCAAGTCCCAATGTGATGCGTTTCATGGGCTTATTTTTCAAAAAGAGGTAACGAAGGGGTTCACCTGGAGCTACAGAAAGCCATGTTTTCGGAGTAAAGCCAAGAAAATCAGAGCTTCCCATGTCCCCACTGTCGACACCATTTTCGATAAGACCAACCCATTCATAAGCGAAAGGAACCGGCGATTTAAAGTTAAAGAATTTCTCCGCAAGTTCTTTGGCACTGTCCCTTGAGCCACCAGGTGTCGCATGATCTTTCCCGAAGGGCTCGAAGCCAACATTAAGCACCTTCCAAAGGGCCGCCCATTCAAGTCGCCAAGAGAGTTTACCATGCTCAATACTTGCCGTTCCCTTATCACCACAATTGTCACACTGATACTGAGCCGTGTAGGCATCAAGATCAACGGAGACTACCGTAGTCGAATCAATCCGTTGACACTGCTGACACACAACCTGAACGGG
Organism: Promethearchaeota archaeon; assembly: GCA_048937435.1. Lineage (GTDB taxonomy): Archaea > Asgardarchaeota > Hermodarchaeia > Hermodarchaeales > Hermodarchaeaceae > Hermodarchaeum. The sequence goes on from JBHLNC010000019.1 coordinate 11,507, forward strand.
AATCCAATCCTTTGGGTAGGGATTTCGGGCACGAAATTTGTTAATGATTATACGCGCTTTATCACGATGCTCAATAGCGAACCGTACTAACTCGTGCATTTCTGGCCAAGAGTAAATTTCGTGGGTGCTAAAGATTTCAGCATCACGACTGAAATGGTCCAGATATCCACCAAAATCTAGCCAATAGCGATCCACCCAACTGGAAAGTTCCCCCTTAGGGTCTGGGACATCGATTAATCGTTGTCCGATGTACCCTTCCGCTGCTTTCTTCTCGTTGAATTGGGCTAATTGTCTGGGTTTCCCTTTCCATTGATCACTGGTGTACCGAACAATGGCATGTCGGGTTTGAATCCCCTTCTGGCGAAGTTGGTGCATGACGGTATTTGTAAGCGTGACTTCACCCCGCAGCCGTCCCACATGCTGCAAACCAGAAACAGAAAGACCACAACTACAGTTTATCTGTGTAGGGTCTTTCCCCCAGTTGCTGACAATCTCCGCAACCAGGGTGTCAATCCAATGTTGATAGGCTGTAGAAGTGGTCAATGGGTTCACCAGACAGTACCAGGTCCAACTAAGAGATAACCCTTTATCAAGAGTTCGGAATTATTCTCCAGGAGTAGGGGGTGAGATAGCACCCACTTTACTATACAATCCTCGAATCTGTTCAGTGAGCAAATCAAGATTCCATTCCATTTTCGCCGAAACCTTTACGATAGGAAGCCCAAACCGCTCATCGATCAATGAGGCAACCTCCTCAAGGTGTTCTGCATCCACTGAATCAACTTTATTCAACACGACTAGAATCCGCTCTTGATTAATTCCTGTTGCCCGTAAAATATCGAGAGAACTCTCCAGCTTCATTTTCAGCAACTGAATTAGATCCAGAACATCCACTACAAGCAAGACAACATCTGATGCACGCATATCATCCAAATTCAGTTGGAAGGCGGAAATCAACTCCGGGTCAAGATCTAGAGCAAATCCAATGGTGTCCGCGAAGAAGATCTCAGGATTTCCTGTCATCGACCATTTTGAGGCTAGTGTCGTAAATGGTCGATCACTCACTTCTTTATCCGCCCCAGTCAACGCATTGAACAGACTTGTTTTCCCCGCATTGTAGCACCCCACAAGGCACACCATGGGAACTCCCAATTCATACCGCTTTCTCATACGTTGTCGATGTTCCCGTCGATATCGCGCTAGCTCTTTCGTTACTTTAGCAATCCGTTTCCGGACCTGCTGTAACTGAGCGTGATAGGCATATTCACCGGGTCCTCGTCCCCCCTGGCGAGCAGGTCGTTCTCTTAACAGCCGTTCACTCTCTGAAACTTTAATATACGGAAAACTCTTCTGCAATCGCGCTAAATCCAACTGCAGTAGGGACACACGGTCCCGCGCCTCTTGTTCAAACACACGTAAGACCACCTCATAACGGTCTAACACCGGTACCCCGAATTGCCGTTGGAGATTATGCTTCTGCATTGAGGTTAACACGTTGTAGATCGCCACAACGTCAATCTCCTCCATGGCAACGAGAGTGGCAATCTCCGCTACTTTCCCCCGACCAAACACCAAACCGCCATGCGAGCGCACCCGGGTCTGGAGAACGGTTTCTATAACCTCAAATCCCGCTGCTTCCACTAGCTGTAGGAATGCTTCCAATCGAAGCGGCCATTCCACATGATCATGAACGTCCTTCTGGAGCATTGCAATGAGTACACGATTCAGGGATAATCCACCTGCCAAATCAAGCTGTAAAGCGTTCTAACTTTGTCTATAAAGAATCGTGCCTTAAAAAGAGAGAGAAAGAGGGAGTTTACACCGAAAAAGATGGTGATTTGGCGCACCTTTTTCACCAGTTGCAAAATAAATGACCTAGCCTGGTCTTTTTTAAGCAAAACCTCAGAAAAGGCTCCAAACGCCCTGAATAACAATTAGAGCACAGAAAACGGAAATTTCAAGTGCCTAAGCACATTGATAGGTTTTACGAGCCGACTTAAATCGCGAATCTCAACACACGGAAACACGTGGAAACCCTGAAACGTAACCATTATAAGGCGCCACAGCGTACAGTTAGAACAGCGAGAAAGGTGGCGGAAGTCACCTCCCTCGGGAGGAAACCCCGGGAACAAGCATACTTGGCTTCAACGAGGAAAAGCCGCAATGCAAGCCTAGAATTTTAAAACCTCGATATCCCCGCTGGAAATCTGTAGCCACACCTTTCTCCCAGGCGAGTGTGCTTCCCTTTGGGGCGGCGTCGAGGCGCCGGGACGCGGGATCGAGGTAGCGGCT
>JBHLNC010000301.1:0-3357 GCA_048937435.1 Promethearchaeota archaeon
TACACACTAGACGGTCTTGTAGATCGTTTGAGCCTAAACCAATTCCAAAGGAAATCATCAAAACAATCATCGAGGCTGGCAATCAGGCCCCTTCACAGGGAAGGCTAGTAAAAGGCAAGAAGGACCCGCTGTTTCAGCCTTGGCGGTTTATAGTTGTTGAAGATCCCGAGTTCAAACAAAAACTCGTACAGACCACGCTACCAATCTGGAAAAACAGCACTGAAAAAACCAAGGAGATACTCCCTAAATGGTACAAGAAAGCCATGCGACTCTATGATGCCATGGACGAACCCAAAGACATGGTTTACTACTCTGCCCCTGTCATCCTCTTTGTCATTGGACCAGCTGAATATGCGGTTAGTTGTGCACTTGCCTGTCAGAACATCATGATCGCTGCCCAATCACTCGGCCTTGGAAGCTGCTATGTGGGATTCGGTTCACTAGTTAAAGGCAATGCTGAAATCGTACAAACCCTCGAACTAACGGATGATGAACGCATCTACGGCCCTATCGTGCTGGGCTATCCAAAGGACATCCCTGAAGCTCGCGCAATGCTGTCGAAGAAAGAAAAACCTAAGATTAAATGGATTTAGAAGTCCCCTATCTTGCTGGGTAGAGTGAAATTTTGAATCCTATTGAATGAAGGTACGGCTTATAATATTCGAACCTCTATTTCTTCCTAAGGTTAGTTCTATGCGGTTTGATATTCTCATCAAAAATGGACGGTTGATTGATGGCACTGGCAATCCTTGGTTCCCCGATGATGTGGGCATCAAAAATGGAAAAATTGTGAAGATTAGCCCAGGTATTGAAGGTTCAGCTAGGAAGGTAATTGATGCTACTGGACATGTTGTTTGTCCAGGTTTCATTGATATGCATTCACACTCAGATGCCTTCAGCTTGTTAACAGGAGAGATGGATTCCTACATCGCCCAAGGCATCACGACCTGTGTGAATGGGCAGTGTGGCTCGAGTCTTGCTCCGATACCAAAGGGTCGAGAAGCAGAGGCGAAGAAACGAATTACAGACGAGTTTCCCCTCTTTGAAGAAGTAGAGATAACTTGGAACACTTTTACTTCCTACCTTGCTATCTTGGATAAGATACCTTGCTATATCAATCAAGCCTTCTTTGTGGGATTTGATGCCTTGTTGTTTGCGGGACAACCCGGCGAAGAGGATCGGCCCCCCACTGCGGAAGAACTGGAGAGTATGAAATCATATCTAGATGAGTCCATGAAGGCTGGTGCTTTTGGTCTCTCAACAGGGTTACTCTACCCTCCCCAGGCGTATTCCAATACCAAAGATGTAGTTGAATTAGCGAAAGTTGCCGCTAAACATAATGGGTACTATTTTTCACATATTCGCAACGAAGGGAAAGACTTGATTGATGCGGTGAAAGAATGTATTGAAATTACCGAGAAGTCGGGATGCGTGGGTGGACAAATCTCGCATCACAAAGTATCTGGAAGAACTTACTGGGGGGCAAGCAAACAAACCCTTCAACTCATTGAAGATGCCAACCAACGAGGAGTGAGCATCACCTGTGACCAGTATCCTTACAATCGTGGCGCGACATCGCTAAGGACACTTTTGCCACCATGGGTGCATGAAGGTGGACTCGAACAATTATTGAAACGAATCCAGAATCCTGAGGAACTGAAACGAATACGACAAGAGTTAGAAGGCCCTGAGAGTGACTGGGAGAATTTCATTCGAGCAAATGGCTACGATCATATCTACTTATCTACTTGCTACACTGAGAAATGGAAACCCTTCGAAGCAAAAAGCCTTAGAGAAATCACTAAGATGACGGGGACCCCTGACGACTTCACAACCCTCATTCAAATCCTAGTCGATGAGAACGCCGCTTGTTACATGACCATTGAAAGTATGGGTGAAGAGGATATTCGGCGGATTATGAAAAGTCGGTACCAAATGTTTGGCACCGATGCTGCAGGAATCCCCTTTGATCCTGACGGAGGTTCTGTCCATCCACGATTCTTTGGCACTTACCCTCGCGTGCTAGGTAAATATGTCAGGGAAGAACAAGTGCTGACGCTCGAACAAGCTATTCGGAAAATGACCTCGTTCCCCGCACAACGGCTTGGAATAAAGGACAGGGGATTGCTTCGAGAAGGGATATGGGCAGATATTGTTGTGTTTGACCCAGACACAGTCAATGACAAGGCTACCTTTGAAAAACCCTATGCATTGCCTGAAGGTGTTCACTACGTTATGGTAAATGGTAAGCTGGTTGTCGAAGAAGGAACCATTCAGAAAGTGTTTCCAGGGAAAGTACTGAGACACTAGAAATACAGTAATTTTTGCGAATCGATACTTAAAACCGTGCAATTATAGGCGAGAATGCCAAAAGTATAATAAGCTTGATTTGAAGGGTGTCAATGGTAGGTAAACAACAATGTCTGCTATTCGCCGATTTATGAGTTGGCTGGGCGGCGGACCCGATTTAAAGAAGTTAATCTTCCGTCTCGATGTCTTTTGCCGTAAGCTCGACTTACAAAGGAAGATGCTGGAAAAAGAGGCGAGCAAAAGCCGTCAACGGGCTAAGAAATACCGTCTCGCAGGAAACATGGATGCTACACGCATGTACTTGCAACACCAACTGCGATTCCAGAAATGGGCCCTAAGCGTAGACGCATATCGACTACGTATTGAAGGATTACAAACTCAGCTACGCCAGAGTGAAGCAATGGGTGAAGTAGCCAAGATTCTTGGTCAACTAAACGCTGCACTCGGTGGTTTGAAGAGTCAAGTAAAAGTTCCCGAGGTTGCACAGCTTGTTGACCAGATTGAAGGGAACCTCCGCCACTTCGAGATGACCCAAGAAGTTGCCGAAGCTGGTATGGAACGCATGGCGGTCTCAACTGAAGTCACTGATAGCGAAGTGAAAGATGCCCTCAAAGAGCTCGATTCTGAAATCGAAATTGAAACGGGAACCTCACTTCCTGAACCCGAAAAGCGGGTCTCAGAGCTAGAATCTGAGATTCAGCGATTAAAGGAGGAGGGCTAGTCAATGGTAAAATTCTGGGAAAAACTATTTCCAAAAAAGCCTGAACCCAAAGAAGATACAATCGCCCGTATTCATCGAGTTGTTGACAAATTAGAAGTTCGAAGCCGACAATATGAAACAAAAGCAAACGATTCGAAGATCAAGGCAACACGCTATGTGCGCCGTGGTGATCGTAAGGCTGCTAAGATGCAACTCCGACGTCGCCAACGCTTTCTACGCAAAGCGCGACTCATTGAACAAGAAATTGACCTTATGGAACGTGGTGTCGAAGCCATCAACCAGGCTCGAGGAGAAACCGAAGTCATTGGCGCCTTGCAGGGTATTGG
>JBHLNC010000302.1:0-3351 GCA_048937435.1 Promethearchaeota archaeon
CAAGGTTAGAGCGGCGGACTCTTAATCCGTAGGTCAGGGGTTCAATTCCCCTCGGGCCCGCCAGAACTTTCTCTTTTAGAAAAAGAGAACCTTCACTAAGAGAAAACCGGGGGTTCTGTGAGTCTAATAGTTGAATCAGGCTTGATTCTAAGAGCTTTGAAAGGTTAATGCCATATTCTCGGCTAATCTTGTACAAGTCTTGCCTTAGAGTCACACCTACTGTTTTGCGTCTAATACTTTCACTCGAGTATTTACTCGAGTACTGAACCGTTGCGCTGCTCTCATTCATTCTATTTTTCTGCTCCTTTAGGATCGTATCCCTTGCAACCGGTCCTATCAAGAAAAACTATCTTATGCCCTTTGTAGTAGCAAAAGTCATCCCATGGCTGTTCTCTGTAGTTCTTGCATGTGCGCGCGCGCAAAGTGAACAGAAAAGACTAGGGTAAACTAGAAAAAAGAGGGAAGTGTTCTATGTTTCCTTTCTCTCTCTTGAATGGTGGTGCGGTTGCAGATGATAGAGTGAGAGGAGAGATGTTCGCAAACAGCGGTTTTCTTCCGCACCGAAAACGACTCGGTGACATAGGAATAAAAACCTGATCCAAAAATTGTCTAAATAAGAAAAGAAAGAGATAGTTTATGGGCTTTCCAAGCTCAGCGATATGTTGTCATAAGTGTTCGTTTGATGCCAATTAGCACTCCAACCGTCCCGCAGACATAGGATAATCCTGATTCTGGAATGCCCGAGAACGTACGAGGAGATATCATTGACGTAATTTCGCCATCCCGTATCCGTAGTTCCTCCAAGTATGAGGGGTTGGTAATAGAGAGATGAACCCGAATCAGCATCCTGAATCCAGAGAACAGCATTCGTTACACTGGACGAAGGGTAGCCTGAAGTAGCCTTCCAATCGAATGATATCAACAGCGCTGTACTTTCGTCCCATTCGGAAAGCTCGATAACCTTCTGCATTCCACCGTAAATTGAATAGCCGTTTCCACTTATCATTGCAGTGTTTGAAACCCATTGTAGAGTATAGCCCGAACCTCCCCAATAGCTCCAGTTGTCCAGCCCCGTATCGAATCTGTCAAAGAAGAACGTAGTTGCATTCGGACCGCTAAGTGCATCCTCGAGCACGCTTATCCTTTTCGCCAATGCTGATTGATTCAACTCAAGAGCCTCAATTCGTGAAGTCAACGTGTTGTTCAGGCTGTCCAGTTTGGATTGAAGTTCGGAAATCTGTTGTTGCTGCTCAGTCACTTTTGCGTTTAGAGCATCTACTTTTGATTCAATTCGGTAAATCGCTTGCAAGATGATTTCCAGAATAGGGTTACCTTCTCCGAGGGCTACGGAGTTCAACAATGCTCCAGCAAGTAAAGCCGCTGATGCTATGCTTGCGATTAGGGCAACCGCATTTTTCATGACTCAATCACCTCCTGTCCGCATCAACGATGATGTGGTCTATGATTCTCATTTCAACTTGCATTAACGATTTGCGGAAACAAGAAAAAGAAAGAGGGAAGCGTTTAGGCTTAAGCCTTCACCTTCTCGGAAAAAAGAGAGCTGTTGTGTGTTCACGGTTCCTGATACCGCTGGTCTACAGGGGTGTTGGGGGCGGGGTTATGGTCTCAACTATTGTTGCTCCGGCATCAGTTGTCACAGTGTACGAATAGCATATGGTTATGTCATTGGCCAAAGTATCTCCCAACTGTACGTTGATAGTCATCCATCGTGCAGTAAACGCGGTTTCCCAATGGAAATTATTCAGATCCGAATCGATGACATAGATTCGGACCCAGCTCAGCACAGTTCCCCCATGGCCAAGTGCCTCATATACAGACAAGATATCGCCCGATGCTGGAGTCCAGTCTCCGTCAAATGTAGCTAAGGTCACCTTGAAATCAGCCGCCTTGTCAGGGTCTATCCTGACTTCCACCAAGGGATAGTAAGGTTCTGCTGGTGTTCCAGCCAAGAACGTCACCGTTTTAGTCCTCGTTAGGACTTGGGGGCTTTTATCTAGCTGATTCTTGATGTCATTCAACGCATTCAAGACTGCAGTGATTGGATTTTCCGGTACAGCAGATGCCACTGACATTGCAGCAAATATCGAAAGAGCCAACACACTAACTAGAACTATAGATACTGTTCTCTTGTCTATCATTATGTTTTCTCACCTCCTCTCTCCATCATCAACAACGCAGTATGTCTGCCTTTGTTGTATTAGCGATTTATGGAGAACTTTTCTATCATAAAAATACAGAAAAAAGTGGGAAGCGTCTAGGCTTGAGCCTTCAGCTTCTCAACGTACTCTGAATATCTAGGATAGAACTTGGCATTCTAACTGGGATACAAGAATTCTTGTGGCTTAATGACGGTACCTTCTATTGTGGACCTTGTTCCTTCAACGCCTTCGCAACTTCACGAAGGACAGCAGTAGAACTCACATTAACTACAGGTATTTTTGCGTTTATGTCTTGTATCATGATGACATTCTTGTACTCAGGCATTAAGGCCCATGTCACACCAAGCCAGTGTATCTTCCCTTGCAATTGCTCCTTAACAATATCAGCAGTGGGCGGCATAGGCAAAGGCACGAAGACTACACCCTCTGCCCAGTGAAGAGGACGTGCAAGTCCTCCGGGCTGTACACCCATGCTGTGAGTCTTCAGCAAATCCTCCAAAGAGTAATGATTTGAATCATGAATTATTACTTCTTCCCAAGGTTTGAAAGTGATCTTAACCACAGAATTGACCCCTACGCTATAGATTTGAGGTTTGCATATAACAATTGCTTGGAAAAAGAAGGAAGCTTGAGTTTGAGCCTTCGCCTTCTCAACATACAATAGTTGTCTAATGTAGAACGAGGAGAGCAAAAAGAAAGAGTTTTCATGCAGCACTGTAGATTACTTTGCGGTTTCGCTGAAAAGGGTGTTCTACGTATATGACTCGGCAGTTTGGATTTTCACAGTGGTATCTACGTTTATCCTTTTTCGTTAGTAACTTTCCACACTTTGGGGATTTGAGCCTGCGAGTCATGTGTGGACGATTCATGTGTGAAGCACCCAAAACCATAAGAGAAGTTAAAGATGTCCAGAACTAAGAGCGTTATGAACCCTGAATTCTTAGCCGGATTCTAGGCAAGAGCAATGTGGACAAAATTTTTTGCTCTGCTTGGTTATACGCTGTTTGAGTGATGTAAAACAAGACTTCGAGAATTGTAGAAAAAAGAGGGAATGCGCGCGCGCAAGTTTGGCGCAAAGCAGTAACGCATGAAAACGCTCTGGTTCACGCGTTCTTGCAGCAAATCGACTTCGGGCTGAGTCAGTTGGCGCTGCATGAATGTTGCCCACACG
>JBHLNC010000020.1:0-13728 GCA_048937435.1 Promethearchaeota archaeon
GCAGGTCGCTGTTGACCATTGAGGGTTTTTGTCAAGCAAGCTCCTTGTTCAAGCCCTTGCTCCTTGAGAGGACATTTCATTCTATAGTAGTATGGTGTTCATCACTTTTGGATTATACGATTCTCGCTCCGATTTATTCACAGGTAAATACGGAACTTATTTCCTTCCAAAAGATAATGATTTGTCACGAGGTTATCAACCATGGTTGCTGAAGATCGCTATAGTCGCTTTCGCGTTCTTGAAGGAATTGGAACTTCTGGAATGCAGCAAATTCATCAAGCACGGATAGCTGTTGTGGGGATTGGCGGGCTAGGCAGTGTCTCGGCTCGACAATTGACCTCCCTTGGTGTGGGTGTAGTTCGAGTTGTTGATCGTGATATTGTTGAGGTTTCAAATCTCCAGCGACAATTATTGTATACGAGCAATGATGTCGGAAAACTGAAAGTTGAGGTAGCAATGAAGCGGTTGAACGTATTGAATCCAGATGTTAGTATTGAACCCTTGGCGCTTTCGTTGACCGAGGTAACAGCGGATCGAGTGGTGGAGGGGATGGATGTGGTGATTGATGGATTAGATAGCTTCAAGCCACGATATGCCTTGAACCGAGCTTGTATACGCCAGAAGGTTCCCTACGTTTTTGCAGGTGCTCTTTCAGCTGTGGGGAATATGACCACGATACTACCTGGGAAAACAGCATGCTTGGAATGTGTGTTTAGTGGCATTGATGAGAATCAACCAACTTGCGCTACGGTTGGCATTTATCCGACTGTGTTGGGAGTAATTGCCAATCTTCAAGTTCAAGAAGCCCTTCGCATAATTCTTGGAAACACTCCGCTTCTTGCCAATCAACTCTTAATGTTTGACATCAACCGCTTTCAATTAGATCAAATTCCAATCCAGCAACATGACGATTGTCCAGTTTGTGGTCGTAAAGCAAGGATTAGCGAGCCACCAATTGAAGCTGAACTAGAGATTACTGAACTTTGCTCCAAAGAAACATTTCTCGTGCATTCAAATAATCCTGTCTCCATTGACATAGACCGTGCCTCAGAGATTCTTCGCGAACAATTTCCTGTTATTGCCCAAAGTAAACTTGGTGTTCAAATTCAATACTCCAAAGATGTGGAAGTAAGTATCGTTGGGGAAGGTAACATCTTAGTAAAAGGAATTACATCCGCTAAAAAAGCTGAAGTCATTTATCACCAAATCCTGGCTAGTGTAAATGATGCACTCATAGCATAAGGTTGACAGAAAATGAATGTGCAAATCCGGGAGGCACAACATGTTAATCTTCCAGCAGTGCTTCAATTGCTTGAGACAGTTGATTTACCAACTGAGGGTGTGAAAGAGCATTTCAATTCTTTTCTCGTTGGACTCAATACACCTGCTGATGCACAAGTTATCGCCTGTGTTGGACTTGAAATGTATGTCCCCTCAGCTTTGTTACGATCACTTGCCGTCCATCCCTCTTATCAAGGGAAGGGGCTTGGTAAGAAAATGGTTGAAGTTGTCTCGACATGGGCAAAGAAACATGACGTTCGACGATTATTCTTGTTAACGGACACTGCTGTTGACTTTTTTCATAAACTTGGTTTTACTGACATTAATCGTGATCAGGTTCCACATGATGTTCAGCAATCCATTGAATTCACAAAGCTGTGTCCAACAGCACCCTGTCTAACGAAAAGAATCTAGGCTCTCTTTCGCGTGTGGATGAATTCTTTCTTTTCCTTCCAGAATGTGTGTGGTTCACGTTGTTTACCATATCCGAGGATGTGGTCAAGTTTCACAAGGATGCGGTTTAGGAATGGGACGTGTTTGATGGCAAACCGGGCTAGGCGATGGGACCAGTGGCGATTTTTTGTGAAAGGGCATGAGGTGATGCAGTTACTGCAATCGTTGCCATTCTGGATCCAGAAATGGTAGCAGGTTTCGACGTTAACGTACCACTTTAGAATGCCTGGGTTGTTGGATTTGGTTTGACCTAACCAGGTGGGAACGTCTTCATAACTGATGGACTGTGATGGGCATGATTCAGCACATCGTTTACATGTTCTGCAAAATTGCAGGGCTCCGAAATTGATGGGTCTATCAGAAATTAGTGGGAGGTTAGTGAATACCTTACAGATTCGTAGATTGGATCCAAACTCGGGGTTGATGAGAAGTCCATGTCGCCCGTATTCACCGAGTCCTGCGTCGATGGCGAGGGGGATGCTCAAGCCAAGATTGTTACCTGCGGGAATGGCATCAAAGCCTAGATTACGGATGAATTCAGCCACGCAGGACTGAATGAACGCCATCCGTGAGTAGCCATTACCAGTAGCAAAGGAAGCTAGATACGAAGGAGATGTTTGGAGTGCTTCCAAGTCCATCTCAACCCCAATAACAATAGCTTGAGTTATGTTCTCAGGGATTGCCGTTGGTTGTCCTCGTTTATCATGAGAGTAAATCCAGTCTCTGTTGAGCTTGCATACACCAACGACAGCGGCCCCATAGGCTTTAGCAACGTGTTTGATGATTCGAGTCAATTCTCTAGGGTCTTCAATCGGAACCTCATTCATTTCGGGTTGTGCCAACTCTGCATCAAACTTCGCTTCAGGTGAAGCCTTTAATTTGGTCCACGAAAACGCTTCTCGAAAGTGGTCGTATACAGTCCATGCGCTGGAGCTGAGAGCTGCATCAATTCTCGAGTATCCAGGTCGGTCTAATTCAATGATGACATCTTGATGGGAGTAGATTCCTATCTGGTAGTCCCGAAAATTGGGGTCATTCATAACTCGTGCGAAGATGGTGTTTTCTTCGCGAAATTGTCGGAATTTTTGAGAATCCACGACATAAGGAATTTTTACCCAGTTTTTAAGATTTTGAGCTGCTTCCAGATTCTGTGGCTTTGTAGCTTTGGGAATATCTCCAGAAAACAAAATGGCGTTTAGCGGGCACGCAGGGATACATTTGCCACAAGTTGTACAGAATTCCGGTCTGATTATTGGTTTTCCCGTTTTCTTTGAGATATGGATTGGTGAAGAGCTGCCTTTCTGGTGTCGGATGGGGCAGGCTTCAACACATTCCAGTTGACACTTTGTTGGGTCACAGGCGGTGTCATCGATTTGAATGCCTTCTTGTCCACGTTGGGTTTTCGTTTTCTGTCACATCCCCTTATTTTACTAATCAGGGTCAGACTCGTTTGGTGCAAGTTCTGCATGGTAGCTTGTTTGGGTTTGAACATTGGCAAAAGGGGTAAGGCGTACAACTGTAAATTCTTCTGTGGCGTTGGTGTCTGCTGTTTGTTTTTCATGAAGCACCAAATACACATCTACCTGTTCTTTAACTGCAATGTAGGCCATTCGTTTATCTAGGGTGAGTAATGCGTATCCATGCTGTTTTGCATGAGCAATCACCTGTTCATCTGATTGTCCAACGAGTTCTGAAATTTCATGGACAGAATGGATGGTCCAATTGCGTTTTTCAAGGAGAAGACGTAACTGTCCACTCAATGTTTTTGGTGACATGCTAAGGTTTTCATCAAAAAGGAGTTCTTTTTTGCCCATAGTTGAGCAAACATCTGTTTCGCCCATTAAGTTTTCCTGTAAATGCGAAGTCCTATTGCTGGAATTAGTTTTCTGATCAAAGAATGAGTACTCGTCGAATAATGTGTGGCTCTATTTCGTCTGCTTTGCCGTTCATGAGTGCTTTGAGGTTGAGGGTTTCATACCATTTGAGATTAAGATAACCAATAACGACGCCAAAATGAAATGGGTATCCAATAAGCGCGTTATAACTCTCTGTCCATATTTGTTTGTGAAAGTTGTGTTCAAAAATTGCTAGGCTTTGAAACTGTTCATATGCTTCCCAGCTCTGGGTAATCAAATCCTTATAGAAACTTCTTTGGAGAATTTGAACGCGCTCTTCAAAGCTACGAGCCATTAATGCTCTTTGACACAAGTCGAGGGGTAAACGGTACGCTGCATCCAGAAGGAGCTTTTCCACTTCGTCAGCAGGAGTTCCTAGAAAATGCGTGCGAAGAGTAATCATGAGGTTGATCAAATCGGTTTCAGTTCCAATTATTTTAGCAGCAATTTCGTGATCAAGACCTTCGATTTGTTGAATTTCTTTGTGGAGGCTTTGAATGACTTTGGCATCAAGGGTTTGCTCAATGATGAAGAGATCACCCGTTTCTTCGTATTGGGGAAATACTCCTTGAACCAAATTCTGAAAATATTGATCAGGAATTTGAGTGGCTAGCGTCTGGAGGTCTTTTACTTCTAATAAGGATAGAACTATGTTGGTGGTGAACGGTTTTATTGGGACAAATAATCGTACTGCGGTTTCGTGATCTGACTTTGACGTGTACAATCGTAATATGCTCTTAACAACTTCTTTTTGATACTTCCTTGTGATCCAGGACATAAGAAGTTGAGAGTCGGTGGGAATGTCACTTTGGATTTCAAATAACACTTTGTTAAAATCAGTCTGGAGCACCCTTTCTATTTCGAGGGGAGACGTTGTTTCACCCAAATCCTGCACAAGTTCCGCATAACCAGTTGCATCAAGGACTCGCAGGGCAGCCAGCATGTTCCGAGCACCAATAAGGGCATCCCACTGCTCTGAAGTGAGAATATCCGCTTTCATAGAACGAATTTTGGCATTGATGAAACTATACCGCGCGACTGACATCGTGTGTTACCTCTCTGCTTCTTTATGATAAGCCTTATCCTTCTTTCGCCCCTCTTCTTCCAAATAGTCCAGCGAGATAAAAGAGAGTACAAAACATCATAAGAGTCCCAACAAGGGCTCCAATCAAGGCACCTAATATTTCACCGTTTTGACCAAAAACATAGGGTCCAATAATCCAGCCCACCAAGGCGAAAACAAGAATTTCACAACCAATTGTTGTATAGCGAAATGCTCGTCCCATCGTACTTGGTGGTTCACCACTCATCTTTATCACCAGGGCACTATCAAGTATTTTCCAGTTTTAAACAAATCTCTTCATGGATTTTTTTGAATAAAGCTAGGAGTCGCTAGATGCTAGACTCCTCTCTTAAGGTTTAGGCATGTTATTCAGCGTTGGCGAATTTTAGATGATAATAAGGCTTATTAAGAAAGGTCATCGTTGAAAGGCGAATAACGACTTGATGCTAAACCTATTCTCTCGGTGTTTACGATGAGCAAGGTCCTAACAGGTGTGCAAAAAGCTGAAGCGGAATCTGAAAAAATTATTGAGAAGGCTCAAGCCCAGGCTGAACAGATTCAACGTCGAGCTGAGCGCGAAGCCCGGGAAACGGAGCCTAAAGTGCGACAAGAATTAACAGAAGAAATTGCACTTGTCCAGAAGGATGTGGAGAGTAAGGCGAAAACCAAAGCCCGACAAATACTTTCCAAAGCAGAACAAGAGGCCGCCGCCTTGGAAGGGATTAGTGCAAAGAACATGAAAAAGACAGTCGATTTGATTATCAATGGGGTGTACGAATATGGAGGTGCAAGTAAATGAGTAATGGATCCGCGGCTGATTTGGTTCAAAAAACAATAATCGATGATGCAAAAGCTAAAGCGAAACGTATTGTAGATGAAGCTGAAATAGCAGGTCGCCAACGCGCCGAGATAGCCTTAGAGACTGCCCGTACCAATCTAGCAAGTTGGGCAGAACGGCGACGGCAAATGGCTCAAGATTCAGGCGACCGAATCCTTGGCAAAGCTCAGAATGATGCACACATGAAAATCTTGGAAGCCAAGGCAAAGATTATTGGTGAGGCTTTCGTCCAGGCACGAAAACAATTTGAAAAAGAAAGAAGTCAAGCCAGGTATAAGACCTTCCTGAAGAATCTGATTATTAATGCAGGAACACAGATTGGCGGTGGCGATATCGTCGTATTGGCTAGAAAGGAGGACCAGGCTATCGTTTCTAAGATGACTGGTCTCACTAGTGCAATCTCAAAGGATGCTGGTCAGAGTGTAAAAGTATCTGTGGGCAAAACACCGATGGACATGATCGGCGGCGTATTTATCCTAAACAAAGAAGGCAATATTACTGTGGATTATCGGATCGACACTTTGCTAAAACAAGTGGGAACCCACAAGCGCAACGAGATAGCCAAGGCGCTCTTTGGAGAAGAAGCTGGAACGGAAAAGAATAGTAAATGAACATGATTCTTTTTTAGGTCAATCTACCAATTTTTGTAACACACAATTATAAATAAATGAGACGCGCTTGAAGCTTCTATTAGAACGTGTGTTCGTACATGGTTATATGAATAGACGGACGTGTCCTTGACGACAGATTCATCATTACCCCACACTCAGGACGCATCTGCTGTCATGGAACAACTGCAGGTCACTGATGAAGGGTTAAGTCATAATGAGGCGCAACGCCGATTAGAGAAATATGGTCCGAATGCCTTGGAAGAAACCAAAGGGCCCGGTCCTATTACCATGTTTCTC
Organism: Promethearchaeota archaeon; assembly: GCA_048937435.1. Taxonomy (GTDB): domain Archaea; phylum Asgardarchaeota; class Hermodarchaeia; order Hermodarchaeales; family Hermodarchaeaceae; genus Hermodarchaeum. Next base: position 6,439 of record JBHLNC010000020.1, read on the forward strand.
TCCCAGTTCAAGGAAACACTCGTTATTATTCTCATTTTTGCAGCAATAATTTCATTAGTGCTGAATTTTTACGTTAACCTCACCCTTCCCGCTCACAATGAACCTCCTATTGATGCTATCGTTATAATGATTATCGTAGTCATTAATGCCGTCTTAGGCTTTACCCAGGAGTACCGTGCTGAGAAGTCCATTGAAGCACTACAAAAAATGGCTGCTCCTCAAGCCCATCTAATCCGTGAAGGTGAACCCATAAATAAACCTGCAACCGAAGTCGTTCCTGGGGATATTCTTCGATTGGAGACAGGAGATCGACTACCTGCAGATGCGCGGCTTATCGAATCTCATAATATCTACACCAATGAAGCTTCGCTAACAGGTGAATCAATGCCTGTGAAAAAAGATGCCAAGGTAATTCTCACCCGGAATATTCCACTCGCTGATCAATCCAATATGGTTCACGCTAGTACATCCATCACTTCAGGTCGCGGTCTTGCAGTAGTCACACAAACAGGGATGAATACCGAGATTGGTCGGATTGCTGGTTTTATCCAGGAAGCGGGAGAAAAAGAAACACCACAACAAAGACGTATGCAAAGACTTGGTAGACAACTGGGTGTCGCAATTCTCATTATTTGTATGATTGTACTTACTGTCCAAGTCGTGGTAGCTTGGTTCACTAGCGGTCTTGAAATTGGCACTTTCTTGGACTTGTTTGTTATCGCTGTAGCATTGGCAGTTGCAGCTATTCCCGAAGGATTACCCGCAGTCGTGACGATTACTCTTGCGTTAGGCGTCCAACGCATGGTGAAACGGAATGCAATAATCCGTAGGCTTCCAGCTGTAGAAACTCTTGGGTCCGCAGATATTATTTGTTCAGATAAAACTGGAACCCTAACAAAGGATGAAATGACAGTTCGGGAAATCTTTGTTCCCGGAAACATGGTAACTGTTTCAGGGGCTGGTTACTCTCCCAAAGGTGAATTTTTGTCTAACGGTCAAATGATTGACCCAATGAAAAATGATCAGCTAACATTGTTGCTTCGTATTGGTTTACTGTGTAGTAATGCCACTGTTCGACAAAATAATGGCGGATGGGAAGTTGTTGGTGACCCAACTGAAGGTGCTCTAGTGGTAGTTGCACAAAAGGCTGGATTCACAGATACGCTAGTAGATGAATATCCTCGAATCGCTGAACTTCCCTTTGATCCTGAACGAAAACGCATGTCAACTCTGCATGATGCTCCTAACCATGAAACCATAGCCCATGTGAAGGGTGCCCCGGAAGTTATTCTAGAGCAAAGTACTCACATCTATACTAGTACCGGCATTCATATCCTTTCTAAAGATGAACGAGCGGAAATTCTAGGCAACAATGACAAAATGGCAAACAAAGCACTGCGCGTGTTAGGAATGGCATATCGAATTTGTCCTGAGGATCTTTGTGATATCTCGCCTGAGGGTGTGGAGCAGGACCTAATATTTGTTGGTTTAGTAGGAATGATGGATCCACCTCGACCCGAAGTCTATGATGCCATAAAAACTGCTCGAAGAGCTGGAATCAAATCAGTCATGATAACCGGGGACAATCAATACACTGCCTTAGCTGTGGCCAACGAACTAGGTATGTTCGAAGAGGATGACGCTGTGCTAACAGGAGCTGCCTTAGACGCCCTTTCTGATGAAGATTTGACCGATGTCTCAACACAAGTTCGTGTATATGCAAGGGTTTCTCCAGAACATAAACTGCGTATTGTCCAAGCTCTTAAAAACCGTGGGCATGTCACTGCTATGACCGGTGATGGTGTCAATGACGCTCCCGCTCTCAAATATGCTGATATTGGTATTGCAATGGGAATAACTGGTACGGATGTGACGAAGGAAGCCTCGGATATGATTCTCACCGACGATAATTACGCTTCCATTGTCAACGCCATCGAAGAAGGACGGGGCATTGGTAATAATACCCGTAAATTCATCTCTTACCTTCTTTCTTGTAATGCTGGAGAAATCTTGGTAATATTTCTCGCCAGTATCACCCTCTCCGTACTCTTTCGCTGGCCCCTACCCCTTCTGGCAATTCAAATCCTATTTGTCAATCTGGTAACCGATGGTTTACCTGCGTTGGCACTGGGTATGGATCCTATGGAACCGGATGTCATGACACGTGGGCCAAGAGATCCGAATGAGGGGGTCATTACTCATAACATCTGGGTTCTCATTTGGATAGTCGGGCTTACTATTGGTATCATTACTTTGGGCCTCTTTGCGGTGGAAATGTTGCGACTAACTCTTGATCCATCGCTAGGTGGTTTCGGATGGGATATACAGAGTGCATGGCCTCGAGCGAGTACTCTAGCTTTCACACTTCTAGTCATGGCACAAATGGTTCATGCCTTTAATTCACGTTCTGGGCATCTCTCGCTTTTCCAAGTAGGATTCACGAAAAATCGCCATCTGATTGCCGCTGTCACAATGTCAGTTATCTTACAATTGGTAATTATCTACTTCCCGCCCCTCTCCATCGTTTTTTCCACCGTCCCACTCCTTCTCGTCGATTGGCTAGTGATTATCCTATTAGCACTGTCAGTATTCGTAGTCGTTGAGGTGTACAAATTCTATCTCCGCTACCGATTACGTACAACAACTAAAGTCTCCCCAATCATCCGTTCCTAAACCTGCCAATTAAGAGAAAGAGTTAAGGCAAAAATCCGTTGTATGACATTACATCGAAGACATCAATGGTGTTAGAGGCGTAATCCTATGCAACTTAACCTGACTAATCAGTCTCGGTGGGGACTTGCTACCATTTTACTGGTAATCGGGGTTGTGCTCTTTGTTGCTGGATGGACTTCACCATTTCTACCCGTCCCTGATTCACTCTTCTGGATGAAAACCGTGTTCCCCATTGCTGCATCCCTTGGATTTGTCTTCTTCTTTTTCGTTAGTCTTTTAATTCTATCAAAAACTACGCCGCCCCCATTGAACACAAATGAATAGTTGAAGCCTTCTATCGTATTCGTCTAGATTCATGCTTCATTTTTCTAAGAGGAATTTGCCAATACGATAACGATAATAAGAGAATAGCAAGGTTGCTAGTTACTACAAGAATTGGGGTGGGATTAGCCTGAATTCCACGAGGAAGTTAATATTTGACTGATCTCCGCGATAAATTACTAGCATTGGATCGGGAAGGTTTGGAAAAAGAGGCTTCACAGCTGGGCATTATCGTAGCTGAGTCAATGAGTCGTGCTGAACTGATTACTTCGATTGAGAAAGCTAATGCCCATCTTGAATTGGGCGACATTCAATCCTTCTGGGAATATCGTAGCCTCATTTCTGGCCTTATCTTTGTCACCGTAGCTACAATTGTATTAGCCTTTGACACGTATTTTCTATTAACAGGCCTCTATTTGCAATTTTTTTTTGTTGCCTCATCACCGATCCCTCCGCTGATTTACTTGATATGCCGATCCCTTGGGGGCTTCTTGATTTCCGCTTCACTGCTCTCCCTGGTGTTCAAAAAAGGTTACCAGAGGATTACTCCGGTTGTTCGGGCCGCACTAATTATTGGTGCTGTACTAATCATCATTATTGTTATTGTGTCTGTACCTTTTCCAGGTGATTGGATATCGTGGCTTCCATAAGGAATTCACATCAACGATTAAATTTGGAATGGGGTAAACAACATGACTGATGCAATGGAGCCTTCAAGGAGCAATCTACCCGCAATTGAAACATTTCAACTTAGTAAGATTTTTCCTCCTGACATCTTGGCGGTGAATCGCCTTAATTTGAAGATTCAACAGGGAGTTGTTCATGCCCTCGTAGGACCTAACGGTGCAGGTAAGACTACCACTCTTCGATTGCTTGCGGGTTTGAGTCGACCCAACCTGGGAAGCATCTTTATCATGGGTTATGATATGCTCCGGGAATCCTGGCAAGCAAAGGCCCACTTAGGCTTTTTACCAGATACACCCGCTGCATATGAAACACTACGAGTAGACGAATTCTTACGGTTCATTGCTAGCTTATATCAGGTGCCTGAAAATGACTTTGAAGAACGCCGGGAACAGTATGTGCATCGGTTTGACATGGCTGGGTATGTGAATAAATATCTAGGTGAACTTTCTCGAGGAATGCTTCAACGAACTTTACTCTGTGGCTTGCTCATTCGGAACCCCAAAATCCTCGTAATGGATGAACCACTCTATGGCCTTGATCCAGAAGGCGGGTATGTTCTCAAACGAATAATCCGTGAAATCGCCCAAAAAGGTACAACAATTCTCATTTCAACTCATATTCTAAGTGTTGCCGAAGAAATCTGTGATGAATTTACCATAATCTCCGAAGGTGTCAAAGTCGCTTCTGAATCAGTGAGAGATCTACGTGAAAAAATTGGGAGTGGAAACAACTTAGAAGATTACTATATCAATACATTACAGGGGAGGTAAAAATCCTGGGGGGCACTACCACAAGCATCGTTACACACTGGGAATATCGTCGAATGTGGAACAATCTTCGCATCTCAATACGCCGCCCAGCTTTCATCATGATTCAGGCTCTCTCAATCGCAATCATCCTCTTGATTTTCTGGTTCCTCTGGTTCTTTATGCTAAATGAAAGCTGGATACTGGGTTATACTCTTGGGATTGAGTACATCCGCAATACGATTTATTCACTTCTCCAGGAAGCTGGATTCTTTAGTGAAAACGCAATCTGGCTCGTCTATGCTCTCATCGCCCTCATTGTTGCCCACCAGATAATTAAGGCTCTAGTCAGTGTCCCGATAGGAGGGGAATCAGAGCCAGCGGATGTTGACACTCTGTTTTCTGCACCTATGAGGGGCTATGTGTTTTTCACCGCTAAGTATTTTCGCTCAATTCCCAGGCGGCTTCTTATCTACTTCTATGTTATTATCGCCCTTCTCCCAATGGTTTGGTTCTTCATGCGAGACTATACCTATGCTTTGTCATTTGATATGGCTCTTCTAATCATTCTACTAGTTTTCCTTCTTGGAGAAATCGGTTCTGTCGCAACGAGTGGTTTATACTTCATGCGAAAATTTGTCTCACAACATCGTCGATTGCGACGATACTATCGAATTGTGTTCTTCGCTGCCGTAGCCTTGGGAACCTTTGTTCTGCTGACGCCAATATTGATTGTTAGTGGTGTAGTAATCTATGGTCCACTTTACAATCTTGCACGATTGTTCGTTGCTATGGTCTTTAGTGGCCATGCGTCGGTGGCTAATCCCCATGTTCCGCCCTTTATTACTCTCTACTATCCTGCTCTACCATGGGTGATTGGAGGATTACTCTTTGGTTATATATTTGTGTTAGAGGTTGCCCAATTCCTTTCAGATCGAATTACCATCGACTTGTATGAAGAAATTTCTGCGGTTACTCGGCGTCGTGGGCTCTCATTAGGCTGGCTTGGCCGATTCCCTGTAATATTTGAGCGGGCTAAAACTCCCCTTACTGCAGTACTCCGAAAGGATTTCGTTACTGGGTTCAGGAAACCGGGGAAAGCCTTCTATCTCTTTGGACTTATTGCAAACTTTGTGTTCGCTCTGTTTCTAATCTCGCTTCAACCCACACTTATCACTACCGTTCCACTCCCCGAAGAACTCGTGCCCATACTTGGTTCCCTCTACGTCATTCTCATAATTGTAATTGTTCCCCTTCTTTCAATCAATGCTTCTGATCCCTTCCAAGGTGAACGGGGAACAATCTATCTTATCCGTTTATCCCAGGTTCGACCATTCTGGTTCACATTTGCCAAATATGTACAACTCCTTCTAACACCCTTTCTGTTAGCATTCCCCATGGCAATTTACTTTGCCCTATTTTTAGGTAATCCTTACTTACTCATAATGGCGATTGCTATTTTACCCCATACCGTACTCATATCAACCGCTATCGGTGTCGCACTTGGGAGTCGCTATCCATCCATACCCGGTGGGAAAAAAGAAACACCTGTCGCTCTCATTATCACATATCCAGTCATTTCTTGGACTGCTATGGCTCCAGTTCTTTTCGTTTTTTTGGGCGTAGCACCAAGTAGTCTTACCTGGGTGCTGCTGGGTTCATTGCTAATCGGTCCGTACACTTTGGGGCTCGTTCTTTTTCTTCTTGGTTGGTCGGCGCATTCATATTTGCGTCAAGAATAGCTAGAGCAGGGTTGGATGTTTTTCCAGAAAAGTCTTGAAAAATGGAAAGGAACGCAAAACGCCCAAAAAGGCTGGTACTGACTAAACAATAATAAATAACGTCTGTACACAAGGGGGTCAGTTTCCAGCTGACAGGGGAGTACCCAAATAGAATGTTCCCCATAATATTCCCATTACTGCTCATAGGTTCGGTAATTCTCATGTTTCTGTGGGCATTTCGTCCCACAATCGAAGGAAGACTTATACCCTATATTCTCGACAAACTTTCTGTTCCCGGAGAAACGAAACACACGTCGCTGATTAGTTTGGCTGACTCGCCACTCGAGCCCGAATATATCTCTCTAACAAACTGGGCAGAGTCAGAATTATGGCTCGCTTTCCCACACATATCAAAAAAGCCCAGTACGATGCTCCTCAACACAATTGATGAATCCCTGAATTTAAGATTAATTCTGGGAAACAACACTGATGCTGAGCAAATAAAAGCAACTGCCCGTCAATACAAACGGGAGGTCGAAATTGTTCGAAGACCCCGAATGCATTTCAAAGTCTTATTAACCGGAAACTGTCTTGCCGTGGGATCAGCAAATTTCACAGAAAACGGCCTTAATAATCTCCATGAGCTAACAGTTATTTCAACTGAACAACGAATGTTGAAGGAAGCCAGAGCATTTCTCTTAGCTTTCAGTGATGAATATTCTGACTATCCTAACAGTGAAAACACCTATTCGCTTTCGTCGAGTTTGCCACAAAGATCAAAAAGTGTCTTCGTGAATACATCCAATGGATTAAATGATTTGGTATATGCATTACTGGGGTCTGCGAAGCAGTCGTTGATTCTCGTATCGCCGTACATTTCAAATGATGTTGCTGAACATATACTCCGGGCAATATCTGATGAAGTGCAAGTACGGTTTATCACCTGGGTTGATTGGCGACAATGGGCAATGGAGCGATCAGATCCTGAAGCCCTTGAGATGTTCTTAGCCAATCGCTTTGTAGTTGAATCTTGTCCAAACCTACATGCAAACTGTATTATTGTCGATGGCAAAATTGCAATTATTTCATCACAAAAACTAACCACAGAGAGCTGGAATTCAAGAGATGAAGCCGGTATCTAC
>JBHLNC010000303.1:0-3326 GCA_048937435.1 Promethearchaeota archaeon
CCTCGAGATGAACACAGCATTCGTCTGCGATGGCTAAAGCTGCATCATCAGGAACTCGAGCGACTTTTTCATCCAAGGTGCCATAGGTTGCTTCAAATTCCTCCGCAATGCGTCGGCTCAGTCGTCGTATTTCATCTTTATCAACATAGTGGCTCATATTTTTTCACTCCTCGATACTAGTGGAAGTAGCCCAAACCGCCGAGTAGCCACGAGGATAATATGAAGTAGGTTTTGGCTGGCTTAAGTGTTATGGCAAGAATATGGAAAATGAATATTCGCCTAACGAATATTCAGGGGTGTAACACGGAAATTCTTAAAAAAGAAAGCCATCCATGCGGCGATTACTGAGATGACTGAGAATGTCACGAAATATTGCAGTTACTAAAGCTCAAGCTGATCCAATAGAACAACAATCATTGGAGATTGTAGAAAGAAAAGGTAAAGGCCATCCTGACACCATCCTTGATGCCATTGTCGAGAATGTTGGAGTTAGGCTCTGTAATTACTACATTGACAGCTTTGATAGAATCCTTCATCATAATGTAGATAAGGGTTCTATTTCGGGTGGACGAGCCCAGGTAGGCTTTGGAGGCGGAGAGCTGTTAGAACCGATCTATATTTGTGTGGTAGGCCGAGCCACCACGGAGGTTTTTAAAGACGGAAATCTCATCCGAATCCCCCTCGGCACGCTGACACTTCAATCAATGAATGAAACCTTAACAAACACACTTCGATTTTTAGACCCGACAGAACAGGTGCTAATGGACTATAAAATAAAGCCGGGGTCTACAGACCTCACTCATGTGTTTGACCGCGCAGTAGATGACATTCCTCGCTCTAATGACACTAGCTTTGGTGTTTCTTTTGCTCCGTTTTCAGAAACGGAGAGGCTTGTTTTTGAAACAGAACAGCTTCTGAACTCTGACGCATTTAAGAAAAAACATCCAGAGGTTGGAGAGGATATCAAGGTCATGGGATTACGGAATAACAACGAAATCCAGTTAACCGTCGCAGCTGCGATGATTGCCTCCTTAATCCCGGACGCGGACCATTATCATGGTGTCATAGAGGATGTGACCAATGCTGTTCTCAATCAAGCGAAAAAAATCACAGAGCGCGATGTGAGTATTGTTGTGAATTCTGCTGATGATCCCAAACGTGGTTCCTATTACCTTACCTTAACCGGAACTTCGGCTGAAATGGGTGACGATGCTGGAGTGGGTCGAGGTAATCGGGTAAATGGTTTGATTACTCCCTGTCGACCAATGAGTCTTGAAGCTGCGGCAGGTAAAAACCCACAAAATCATGTTGGCAAGATTTACAATGTGTTGGCACAACTTATCGCAGAACGCGTGGTTGCTGAAGAGCCCAGAGTATCAGAAATCTATGTGAAGATCTTGACACGCATTGGATATCCTATTGACCAGCCTTTGATTGCTTCTGCAGAACTTATTGTAAACAACCCGTCCTCATGGAATGACATTGAAAAGAACGTAACCTCAATTCTTGATACTGAATTAGCTGATGTTTGTTCAGTTCAACAACTCATACTGGAGAAAAAAGTAAGGCTGTTCTAAGAGAACCACCCGTGTTTAATCCACAAAAACCGATTATAACGCCAAATAAATTAGGATAAAGTTAATGCCGAAACCTGAAGCAAGGGCAATGAGAACGATTGCAACAAGCATTTTTCCCCAAGGCGGTTGTCGAGCCTTTTCCACCATGTAGACAAGCCAAATCCCCAATATAACTGCAAAGGCAATAAGAAGTCCACCAAACCAAGGATACAAGGGGAGTAAATGTAACCACTGCATCAGATTCAACTCGTGCGAATGTCAGGGAGAGTGACGACTCCCCTTTTTAATTCTTTTTGGTTTGGGTGACACTTTGACCTATTGGATTAAGCTAAACTGTCATAGGATGTTTACTTGTGAATTCTTTCCCATCGACACCCAGTGTTCGATGCAGTATACCGCTCCGTTGGGTTAAAACACGGATTTCTTTGGATGTAAGCTGATCCCGGTTGGGGGGAAAAATGAGGTCTTGTATCTCATAGATATTTTTAATCAGAAGATCTGAGAAATCGATTGGGATGTCGTCAAGGAAATCGGGGATGAGTTCGAGTAATAGTTCTGAAACAAAATTTGTTCCAGCGGGAATCTTCGTAGTACTAAACTTGAGCTGCTCCTCGATTGGTATTTCTTTCTGAGCCGATGGAATTTTCGTTTTAGATTTATGAGACCAGGCTTGAGCTGTAGACAAATTACAGAAAATTAAGGCATTCTCACCAATGTCATCATAAAGAGAAGCAACCTGCTTGACAGGGTAAACACCAACAATTTTTGAATGAAATAATTGGGTGCGAGGTTTCTTCTTAAACGGATCCGCGTCAATGCCTAGGGCCGCAATTGTTTCATCGAGTGGTTCGTAGCCTAACACAATACCTGAAATCGAGACGGTGTCAACTGGTACGTGTGTCACAAAGACAGAGGCGATTAAATCTTGGTACGAATGATTCGATCTAACCTTAACCGCGCCTGATTTTGCGATTGAGATTTCTGCTACAGGACCCTCATACTCACCCTTTCCGTAGCGAAGAAAAGCACGATGAACGGATTCATCGACTGTATCTCTTAGAATCTTAGTAAGGAAATGCATGTATTGCCACCGGCTCAAGAATAATAAGAAGCTCCTTAAAATCATTGGGTCTCAGGTGTACCAGACACATACTTTTTTACCTTGAACAGCGCTTCAAATCACCAATAATTCGAGGTACTCAGATTGAGCCAAGAGAAAAGCTGGAAACGCGAATTCGTCGAAGATGCCATAGTAATTGTTGTAGTTTTAGCGGTCGTTTGGGGCACTGGTATTGGCCTTCAGTTTTATCTTCAAACCCCCACACCCTTACTCGCAGTTGAATCTGGTTCAATGGAACCTGTGTTTTATCGTGGCGATCTTGTCATCGTTCGCGCTGTAGATCCAACGACTCTTGTTGTTGGGGATATCGTCATCTATAACTCATCATCTATTTCAGGGGGTTCAGGTGATGTCCCAATAGTTCATCGAATCATTGAAATCCAAGAGGTAGGAGGCCAGTTACGTTTTATCACAAAAGGTGATAACAATCCTGGACCGGACGCATATTATCGAACAGCGGACGACATCATTGCCAAAGTGATTGGTAGTGTAAATTATCTGGGTTTTGTAACGCTGATACTCTTACCACCCACCGGTTTGACATCCATTATCCTTCTAATTGCCACATTTTTAGTGGCTTCGTTACTTTGTGATAACTTGGCACCCAGAAGAAAAAATGAAGAACCCGA
>JBHLNC010000304.1:0-3323 GCA_048937435.1 Promethearchaeota archaeon
TGTGGAATCAGGAATTGCAATATCATGTGGTTTTCCTTCAGGCCAGCTTTTGTGCCAAAACCGTTTCATCTACTCACGTCCAATTTTAATCCATTTATAGTAATTCAGGTACCATCTTTGGTATAAATGGTGTAGAGTAGATTTCTTTCTTCTTTCTGTGACCATTCGGAAGCCTTTTTGTTAGAAAGCAGTATATTCTCCGCATTATTCGTAAAATGAAGCAATGAGGAAACAGGTAATGACAAAGACGATCCTTCTGAAAAAGGAGCCAAAAAAGAAACTGGCTTGGTTAACATTAAATCGACCGGACAAGCTGAACGCAATAAATGAGGACCTTACCCGTGAACTTCAAAAGACCCTTCAGATCGTTGAAGAAGACAAAGAGATTCGAGCTCTTATCATCACTGGAGCAGGGGAGAAAGCCTTCTCTGCTGGAGCAGATCTCTCTGTATTTATGAGCGGAGTCACTCCAGACTTTGCACAGTATATTGCAGCAAAGGGTCATGAAATTCTAGCAATGATTGACAAACTGCCACAACCAGTGATTGCAGCAATTAACGGGTATGCATATGGTGGTGGGTGTGAGATAGCCCTTGCCAGTGATTTTCGCTTGGCCGCGGAGCGAGCGAAAATTGGTCTCACTGAAGTGAACTTGTCTTTAATTCCCGCCTGGGGAGGGACACAACGACTGCCTCGAATTATCGGCTTACAGAAGGCTCGTGAGGCAATCATGTTTGGAAAAAGCTTCACTGCAGAGGAAGCCCTAGAAATTGGATTGGTTGACCGAGTATTTCCCAATGACTCGTTTGAAAAAGACGTCCGTGAATTTGCTCAATTGCTCGCTGAGCAATCACCCATCGCGTTGAAACTGGTGAAGCAATGTTTGAATTATGGAACGCAGGTTCCTCTTGAGATAGGTCTTGCCTACGAAGCACAGGCCTTTGCAAAGACCTTTACAACCAAGGATCTGTTTGAAGGCATAACCGCGTTCTTACAGAAACGTAAACCCGAATACAAAGGAGAGTAATGACGAAAAAAGGTGAATATGAGATGAAAGAACTTCGTGAAACTGTTATTGTAGATGCAATTCGAACACCCATCGGTAGGAAAGACCGGGCTTTTGCACATACCCGACCCGACGAACTCGCCTCCCATGTGTTGCGAGAGATTACAAAGCGAACCAAGGTAGACCCTAAAGACGTCGATGATGTAATGATGGGATGCAATACACAAACCTCATGGCAAGGCGCGAATATTGGTCGCCTAGCCCTCCTCGGTGCAGACTTCCCCTATACAGTTCCAGGAACCACAATTAACCGAGCATGTGGCTCTTCTCAGCAAGCCGTGAACTTTGCAGCCCAATCCATTGGCACATATAATGCAGATATTGTCATTGCAGCTGGTGTAGAACACATGAGCTGGCTACCAATTGGAGCTGACTTTGGCGAAGGTTACGCTGCCTTCAATCCAGAACTCGTGAAAAAATATCCATTCATTCCTATGCCCATGTCTGCAGAACGCATGGCAGAAAAATATGAGATTTCTCGCGAAGACTTAGACAAATTTGCATTATGGAGCCATCAAAAGGCTGTAGCCGCCTGGGATGCTGGCAAATTTGCCAACGAAGTGGTTCCCACTGACGCCCGTCAGGAGGATGGTAGCTTCAAACTCATAGAAAAGGATGAAAGCCCAAGACCGGATACCTCTATGGAGAAACTGGCAAAACTTCCTCCAATGTTTGGTGGAAAAATTACAGCGGGTAACTGCTGCCCGATTAATGATGGAGCTGCGGCCGTGATGCTCATGTCGCGCGAAAAAGCAGACGAACATGGACTCAAAGCCCGGGCCATTGTGAAATCCCAAGCCGTTGTCGGAACAGAACCCGTAGTATGCCTTGAAGGACCAATTTTTGCAACACCTCCGTGTCTTGAACGGGCCAATCTCACCATTGATGACCTCCACGCCATCGAAGTGAATGAGGCATTTTCAAGCGTGGTGATTGCAGCAGGTAAAATGCTCGGGTTTGATCCACTCACCGATTCACGGCTCAACGCTCATGGAGGTTCAATTGCATTAGGCCACCCCTTGGGAGCATCAGGTGCTCGTGTCATTACTACCCTACTCAACGTATTAGAGCACAACAAGGGTCAATATGGGTTGGCAACCTTCTGCTGTGGTTTAGGATTAGGCACCGCTACGATTATCGAGCGGGAGAATTAACTATCAAACTGTAAAAACACTCCAAACACACGATCTTGAATTAGGTATATTGCTTTAAGAGTCCGAGAATAAATTGGCGAACTGCGGACTTGCCTCGATAGACACCATAATGGCCTTCGCAGAGAATATCAGCTTCTAGTTCCTGAATCAGTTTCATGGAAGTTTGCCATTGGGCGATATCACTTCCCCACGCTGCATTGAAAGGACCATGGAGATCTTGTCCAAAGAGAATCCGTCGGTCACCATCGTTATAATACACGACAATGCTACCGGGTGTATGCCCTGGGGTATGTAGATAGTGAAGTGTTCCGTTTCCCACGGGCACTGTTCCTTTGTCATTGGATAAAGTGAATTCAATGGGTGTTGGTGAAATAAACATACCATATAGGTCAGCAGCGCTTCCAACCGAATCACCTTCACTGATGGTTTTGGTAGCTTTTTCGTGTGCAGCAATCTTGAACTTCAGCCGTTTCTGAAGGGGTACGGCGCCTCCTATGTGATCGGCATGTTCGTGGGTTAAGATGAGCAGTTCAATTTTCTTCGGGTTCAACTTAAGTTGTTTAATATTTGTTAAAAGGCGATCAGTACTTCGACCGATACCAGCATCAATGAGGACAAGGTGCCCCTCAAGGTCGACCAGATAGATGAAACAATCATCTGGGTCGGTGATGTTGGGTCCGCCGATACAATATGTATTCCGGGTGATTCGAAGAGGAGTAGTTTCCACCAAAGTAACCCTCGCTGAATATATGATTAGTGACAAGGGAAGTATTTACAGTTCCAAGGTTAGGAAAGGCAAAAAGGCTTTTCTAGCTTCAATACAGAAGAGCCATCCGGTTTAAAGTTGGTGGAAAAAAATTGCCATTTATCATGCAACCTCAATCACTTTCAAAGCAAGTAGAATTGATCGATGTCCAAGGCTGGGATTTTCACCACACCACGGGAGTTTTACTTATTCGTGGGCAGGATACTGCAATTATTGAAACAGGTCATCATAGGTGTGGAGAACAAATCCTAGCAGCCCTCCAAAAGCGTGCTGTACCCTTGGACACGGTTCGATATGTTTGTGTGACTCATCGACATGGCGATCACTGTGGTGGCGC
>JBHLNC010000305.1:0-3322 GCA_048937435.1 Promethearchaeota archaeon
GAAATGCTACTATCACTGCATTTGCATTAGATAACGAAACCACGGCTACCGAAGTAGCAGACTTCCTGAATTATACTGCCACAAACTATGTTCCTTTGGACGACTGGCCTTCATTTAGTAGTGTCAACTTTACCGAATACGAGAACCAAACACTGTGGACGTTTAATGATGCAATTGCATCCCATGAGGTGTTTCTCAATCTCACTTTTTATCAAGTGGATAACGCAACGGGATACCTGATTAATGGATTCAATGCAACCGGGATTGCTGCAGCATTTTCAGAATATCGCATCTACTTTGAATGGTCTGATTCAGATGCGCGTCTCACCTTCTCTTATAGGATTCCTGGTGTGACAGAACGTGATGGTGATACCTACATTTTTAATCTTGGTAGGGCCATGGGTCGCACTGATGCCCTAACCCTCAATGGCTCAGGAACCTTTACGGTAGATGGTCCCTCTGACCGGATGATAACTGACGGGCTCCCAGCTGAAACCTTCGAGAACGCAACCTTTCCTTATTTCCCAATCGGAGTCGAAGAATATGTTTTCAATCTAAATCCACGAGCCTTTGATTACACCGTCTGGTTCCAAATACCCAGCTCAGCGCTTGTAGTGTCGCGGGCAATGAATACCAATCTCCTTCGTCGTGGTGATGCCCTTACTGTAGAAATCACCGTCATTAACACCGGTGATGTGCCGTTCTCTCAAGTCATTATCAATGATCTCCAAGCAATTGAGGACGGATTCGTCCAACTAGCTGGAGGAGCAGCCTCAGCTACAATATTCGATTTGCCAGCTGGGGAAAATGTAACATTAGAATATACAGTCGTGGCGATAGTAGAAGGGAGTTACGAATACCCTGCAGTAAGAGTGATTGGTGTTGATTACTTTTCAGATCAGTATACATTTACCTCAACAACCGAAAGTCTCACCATCACCAGTGGACTTCTCGCCAGTGAAATCCTCCTCATTCAAATCGGTGTGGTTATCATAATCATTACGATTATTGGTCTCATCCTCTATCGTTTCCGTCGACGAATCTTCTAACAAATCGGACCTCAAATTCAGAGTGTCGAGTTTCTTTCGCTTAACTGAGTCAAGAGGCTTGAAATGGGCTTGGGCAAAGTCCTAAAAGTAAAGAGCCACAACATCCTACAGGCGGTTAATCAATATGGCATCTGAAGAACCTGCAGGATATTTAGGTAAAGCAGAACAAACCCTCCAAAAGGCAAAGATCAAAATTGGGGACCGGATCCAAGTTCAAACAGCCCAGAACACCTTTGAGGGTATTTTAATCCCCCGAGCAGAAATCGGTGCTGATGACAAACACATCGTCATCAAACTTGATACTGGGTATAACATTGGAATTCATGTTGGTAACATCCAACAACTCACTCGATTAACAGAGGGGAGAAAGGTAAAACCCGAGCTTCCATCCCTAACTCGCAAAACAAAGAAAGGATTACCTTTGATTAGCATTCTTAGTACTGGCGGAACGATTGCTAGCCGCGTCGACTATCACACTGGCGCCGTGAATCCCGCGTTAACTGCTGATGATTTGTATACCGTTGTACCAGAACTCGGTGAACTGGCAAATATCCGGGCAGAGGTGCTGTTCAGTATCTTTAGTGAGGATTTACTTCCAAGCCATTGGACAACAATTGCAAAACAAACGGCAAAACACTTGGAAGAATCAGCCGGAGTAATAATTGCGCACGGCACTGATACTATGGGGTATACCGCAGCAGCACTCAGCTTTGCCCTTCAAAACCTGCCGGGCCCAGTAATCTTAACTGGCTCACAACGCTCGTCCGATCGACCATCGTCAGATGCAGCGTTGAATCTAACCGGTGCGACTATTGCCGCCTCACAGGGTCCATTTGCTGAAGTAGTAATTGCCATGCATCGCAGCCCCGACGATACAAGTATTGCCTTACACCGAGGAACACAAGTTCGAAAGTGCCATACAAGCCGTCGAGATGCATTCCTCACAATTAACACTGATTTGTTTGGCGAAGTTAAGAACGGACAGGTTAAGATACTGGCAGAAGAATCTACATACCATCATCGCAACCCTAAACGAAAATTACAGCTATTACCAAAATTTGATCCAAAGGTAGCTTTAGTAAAAACCACACCCGGAATGACAGGAGACCAGATTGAGTCTCTCATCGACCAGAGCTACCATGGAATTGTCATTGAAGGAACTGGGTTAGGACACGCCCCTAAAGCCTTGTTAAAGGCAATAGAACGGGCAGCTTCAGAATCTATCCCGGTGGTTATGACATCTCAATGCATATGGGGTCGAGTCCAAATGCGGGTGTACCGAACAGGAGTTGAACTGGTCCAACGAGGTGTGATTCCTGCCGAAGACATGATAGCCGAAACGGCTTATGTTAAACTCATGTGGGTACTGGCTCAGACGCGGGATTTGAAAGAAGTCCAAACACAAATGCGTCAAAATGTCGCTGGTGAGATAACGGAGTGTAGCAAACGAAGCCAGTATGAAGAGATGAGGAACCAATGACCAAAGTTGATTACGAAAAGGTCGGTGCTTTAATAGGGATTGAAGTTCACCAGCAGCTTGACACCAAAACAAAACTGTTTTGCAATTGTCCTACTCAGATTCGCGAAGATGAGCCAGATTTCACCTTTCTCCGTCGGCTAAGACCTACTCAAAGCGAATTAGGTGAAATTGATCCAGCTGCACTGTTTGAATTTCACAAAGGGCGTGTTCATGTTTATGAGAACTATGATGACAGCATCTGCCTTGTTGAACAGGATGAAGAACCACCTCATCTGCTTGACAAGGAAGCCGTGGATTTTGCCCTAGAAATCGCCTTACTCATGGATTCACAGCCAGTTGATGAAATTCAAGTTATGCGAAAATTGGTTATCGACGGTAGTAACACAACGGGATTCCAGCGAAGTGTGGTGGTGGCATTTGGCGGAGTAATAAACGTGCATGGATTCACTGTTCCCATTCAAACAATCGGGGTTGAAGAAGACGCAGCGCGAAAAATTCGAGAAGATGGTACAAACACCTTTTGGCGATTGGATCGGTTGGGAATACCCCTTATTGAAGTGGCCACTGCGCCGGTCATGAAGACACCTGAACAAGTACAAGCCACTGCCCTACGAATTGGACAGATTTTCCGAGTCACAGGCAAGGTGAAACGGGGTCTAGGAACTATCCGTCAAGACATTAATGTGTCAATTAAAGGTGGAGCGATTATCGAAATCAAGGGAGTTCAGAAACTCAATCTCATTGGACAAGTAGTCCAATACGAAGTGCAACGACAAGTTGAACTCCTCAAACT
>JBHLNC010000306.1:0-3315 GCA_048937435.1 Promethearchaeota archaeon
TTTTTCAGCCCGATCTACATTACACTGCCGTTCACAAAAATGACATTGATGGAGAATTCGATCCGCTATTGTCGCTTTCAAATCAAGAAAAGAAGGGGAAATGGGTTCCTCTCTCATCTCGAATGTTTCATTTTTGATTTGGGAGAATTGTTTTTGGAATTCCTTTTGAGCTTTATTATGACTTTTCCAAAGGTTTGTAAGGGTATCTGAGGTAGAAAAATCAACAGCTATGTTACGAGCAATTTGGTATCTCGCAGGAAGTTGAAGATCAATTATCGATCGGTACCTTGCAAATCTTTCAGCAACTATCTCATTTGACCAGACAGTAACAGCATCCCCTCTTGCTAACCGCCACATATTTTCTTCACTAATTTGTTTGTAAATTACCTGTTTGTATTAATTCCCTTCCTTTTTGGGAGTTTTTGTATCTCTTCGTAAGAAAATGTTGGGTGAAAATTACGTTCACAATTCCAGAATCAAAACTTTCCTTCCAACAGCTCCTTGAACAAATTACACATTACCTACTTACGGGTTGGAACCTCATTCTTTTAATCGGAATCTTTAATGCGGTACTCCTCATCACATTAGGGCTCATTAACTGGTTCACTGGCGCTAATCCAAAAAGGGGAAAGAAAATGGTTCTTGGAGGAATCATACTCTTTATCGCAATACAATGGTTAGTATTTAATCCACCGTGGCAATATTTTTTTGGATAACATTCTACATGCAGTCGTTTTCATTTTGAATAACTACGAAATACCAAATTAACTGCATCAGATGGTGTTTCCGCTAAATGAATGGTTGCATTTGGAAACAACGAATAATGGCTAGCTATCAGGTCAGTAACGCCTCCGGTCCCCTTTAACAAAATCAATGGTTTTTGCAAAGCAATAGCATATCCAATTTCGCTTAATGTTCCTCCTGACCCTGCAATACTAATTATTGCATCACTAGAAACGACAGTGATATAATTTCGGGCGAATCCAATTCCTGTTGAAATGGCAATATCAAGATACGGGTTTGCTCTAATCTCAGTATCTTCTGGGAGAATACCTACAACCATTCCATTCTCATCCTTTGCCCCTTTAGAAACTGCCTCCATAACCCCATCTCTTCCACCAGAAATCAGGATTGCTCCTCTACGAGCAATTTCTTGACCTATTGTTTCAGCAAGACGACTCAGTTTGGGTGAAATCTTTCCGCTACTTCCAATGACGGCAACTCGGAGAACGATTTTTTATCCCTCCTCAACTTAGACCTCTTCTTTTCCTAATTTCTGATATAATGGTTTTAGCCCGCTGACTTGGTACAACTTCCCAATGAGAAAATTTCGTTTGCCAAATCGCTTTACCAGCTGACTTTGACCGAAGAATATCAGCTAAATCAAATGATTCACTGACAGGTAGTACTCCTGTCAATGTCACTAGTATCTCTTTATGGTCAACTTTTTCGACTTGTCCTCGTTTTGAAATGATAACTCCTGTAATATTCTTCAAATATTCATTAGGTAACACTACTTGAATTGTATAGATCGGTTCAAGAAGCATTGGAGATGCTATTTCGAAGGCTTTGAAAATTGCTTCCTTAACCATGGACATTAGTTCTACTTTCCCTCTTTCAGCTAAATTATCACTGAGCTTAATGTCAGTGATTTTGATTAGTGTTAGGCCCATAGGCTCTGAACAGAGAGGACCCCTTTCCATTGCCCAATTGAAACCGGAGATTATCGACTCTTTATCTGATTCAGGAATTGATATCGAAGAATTAACTATGAGCATGTTATTTCGCGTATCCTGATAAAATATCTCGCCTTCAATAGTAGCGGTGTCGTGGGGAGAGATTTTTAATTTTATTTCATTTTGACCATTTGGGCTTTGATGCATTTCAGGCATTATGATGTTAGTATTAGGTGTCTCACGGTAGAGTACAATTGGATCAGAAGCGTCGACTTGGACTCCTAATTCTTTAATGTCCTTAAGGGCAATTTCTAAATGTAAGAGACCTAAACCTGATAGTAGATTCTCTCCCGTTTGCTCATTAACTGAAAAAATTAAATTAGGATCTCCTTTTGAAACTGTTTCAAGAATAGATAGCAATCGTGGTAGTTCCCTGGGGTGTTTTGGTTCTATGGCGATGGTCACAACGGGGTCGCTAGCGTATGTGATTTCTTCAAATGAAACCATACCTTGAGGAACATGTTGCCCGGTAATTGTATCCCCCGCTAAGACATCTTCAAGGCCAATTATCCCACATATATTACCTGCAGTCAAAGAAGGAATGACCACTTGTCGAGCACCCATAAACAAAGTTATCCTTTGAGTTTTGTGTAGTTGTTCTGATGGGAAAACCCGTATCTGGGACCCTTTTCTAATGGTACCTGAAAAAATACGACCGACTGCCACAATGCCATGCTTTGATTTGGTGACGATTTTTGTAATTCCAATAACAAGAGGGTTTTCTGGTTTGCAGCTGCGTAATGCAACGCCTGCTGGGGATTGAAGATTACCTTTCCAAATATATTTGGTTCGATATGATTGTGCCTTTTTTGGTGACGGAAGGTGATCTAAAATCATATTCAGTATCGGTTGATGAATAGGCAGAAGGGCGCTTAATTTTTCATATTTGTTGTTCTGATAACTTTCTATGATATCCTTAAAATGAAGGTTTTCGTTTTTCATTTGCTCGACTGTGAAAGCCCACTTATGGAGTGCAGAACCAAAAGCAACTGTGTTGGATTGGGTGCTCACAGTCCAGTCAGAATTACTTTCTGATTCGAACGCTACTTCGATAACACTATTGGTTTCTTGAATTATTTCTGTTAGTTTCTCCTGAATTTGGTGTCCTGAAAGCTTTAGTTCCCGAATTAATCGATCAATTTTGTTTATGAATAGAACTGGTTGAACTCGTTCTTTGATTGCTGATCGAATTACACTTTCTGTTTGTGCCATCACTCCCTCTACTGCATCTACGACAACAATAGCACCATCAATGGTGCGCATGGCTCGAGTTACTTTCCCACTGAAATCGATGTGTCCTGGGGTATCAACTAAATTGACCACATAGCGCTTTCCTTGATAATCATGAAGCAGTGATATATTAGCAGATTTTATCGTTATTGAGGCGTCTGCGAAAATTCGCAATTACGTTTCCTCGACGTTGCTCTTCTTCAAGGAAATCTAATGCTCGTGCTTGACCCACAAGGCTCGATGAGAGCAGTCCAGCATTAGCTAGTAATGAGTCAGTAAGTGTGGTTTTTCCATGGTCTATGTGTGCAATTATTCCAATATTCCGGATATTATCAGGATTAGTCATTAG
>JBHLNC010000021.1:0-13519 GCA_048937435.1 Promethearchaeota archaeon
ACCCAAACTGGGTTTGCGAACCAAAGATCATGCGGCAGTCGCGTATTCGGCATGGCTTGGCGGATGTGATGTGGTTAAAGACGATGAGAATCTGTCCAGTCAAAAGTTCAATCCCTTTGAGAAGCGTGTAATCGAAACCCTCGATCAACGAGATCGCGCTGAAGAGGAAACTGGTGATCGTAAAGTGTATCTGATTAATGTCACCGCTGAAACCAAAGAGATGCTTCGTCGGACCGAATTCATTGAAGACCATGGAGGTCGTGTAGCGATGATTGACATCTTGACTTGTGGGTTTTCTGCAGTCGCGACTCTACGGAACCAGGGATTCAATCTCATCCTTCATGGACATCGCGCCATGCATGCTGCCTTCACCAAATTACCTGAGCATGGAATCGCAATGCCAG
Organism: Promethearchaeota archaeon; assembly: GCA_048937435.1. Taxonomy (GTDB): domain Archaea; phylum Asgardarchaeota; class Hermodarchaeia; order Hermodarchaeales; family Hermodarchaeaceae; genus Hermodarchaeum. Next base: position 405 of record JBHLNC010000021.1, read on the forward strand.
TGATTGCCGTTGCATCTCGGTTACTTGGCATAGATCAATTACACGTTGGAACCGCAGTAGGGAAAATGTCAGAAGATCGCCAAGAAGTTGAAACCAATATTCGAGAATGTACACAGCCACTACAGGGTCTTTTACCCACCTTACCCGTAGCTTCAGGCGGTCTCCATCCGCGACTTGTTCCACAATTAATAGATATTTTTGGCAAAGATGTCGTTATCCAAGCAGGTGGGGGCATCCATGGCCATCCAAGAGGAACGGAGATAGGGGCTACCGCGATGCGGCAAGCAGTAGACGCAGTTCTTGAAGGACAAACGCTGAATGACTATGCAAAATCCCATACACCCCTTGCGGAAGCGCTTCAGCACTTCCCATCCGTTTAGCTTTAGTCAGAATCCATTAGTTACCTCAAATTTAAACCAAGATTATCTTTCCCTATAGTTCATCAGCTATTGGTAAAGCGTAAGAAAATGACCTCTGGGTCCTTTTATGGATTCAAGGCAATAAGCCACGATCAATATTCCTTTCTTGACTAATCGGTTCAGAATTAGGTGACTAAACTAGGATATCAATTATGATAAACGGAACCCATGGTAGGATTCCAAATAACACAACGATGAGACCTGGGATTGGTTTATCGATACGGTCTTTGTATCCCCATACTAATACACAGGCGCCGATGAAGAGCATTATCAACGAGGCACCTGCTACAAAAATCCCAAAGTACGTAAGGGCATGAGAGATAATGGCTGCATATGACACTATGTCACCGACACCCATGAAGGTTCCTCCTATTAAGGTGCCCAGTACTTCAAACCCTTCAGCTCGATCTTGCCAGTCTGGTTGCACTGCTCGTGCAGTGAAAATATCGATTCCTGCTAAAGCAAGGAATAACATGAAAAGGAACACCGATGGAATGGCAACACCAAGGAAAGCACCAATACTTCCGCCATACCAAAGGACTAGAACCATTTTTCCCCAGTTGGGGAGTGCATCCATAATGATGAAGAGGATGGCAAACATGGAGAAGTAGAGTGAAGCAAAGGTGAACACCGAATAGAGGAAGAAGTTTTGCACTCCCTGAAAGAAGAACATGAGAATCATGTGTCCAAACAGAAGTGTTGCTAAGAAAATGAGGGGCGACAAAAGGATTGTGATAAATAATCTATCGGGTCGGAGTTTGGTGAATCGAAAGAAGAGGTTCAACACGAATACGATTCCAAGCCCGGCTCCAGCATAGACGAGTACCATAAACACGTTAAGCGGGAAAGGATAGGCAAGACCTAAGGAGATGTATCGCAGGTCAGTGGTGGAAATCAATACAAATGCGAGAAATCCACTGTATGCGGCTGCTACAGCAACTTGTAGGATGATAGTCAAGTAACGCCGGACAGGCGTATCAAAACTCACATATTACACCTCAAAGAAAAAAAGGAAGATTGTAGGGCCGAAGCCCTACATTTTTTCTAACCTACTTTCGTATGCGGAAGAAGTAGACACCAGCAATGATGATGATGACGACTACAACGACCCCAATGCCGATGATTAGGAATGGATTAGTTGGCGTCGTACATACAGGTCGGTCTGGGTGCTCGATACCAAAGTGCCAGTCAGCGTGGCGTTCAAGGACAACGTATTGACCAGGAACGTGATTAGTGAACATGTAGGGCCCAGTGCCCGCACATTCAGCTGGGGTTGGCACAAAGGTTGTGACGTTGGTAGGTACTGACCAGATGTGTTCTGGAAAGACAGTAAAGCCAGTGGCACGTGTCCATTCGAAGTAACCAGTCTTGTTGGTGTAGATTTCAACAGTGTAGTCATCAGGTGTTTCAACCTTGTACACGTTTTCATAGGCCTCAGCATTGTATGGATCCTGAGGACAGAGAACTTCAAGGCTGAACTCTACGTCTTCAGAGGTAAATGCTTCACCGTCGTGCCAGGTGACGTTTTCATACAGGGAGAAGGTGTACTTCTCACCATCTTGAATGTCACCGCCAGCAACAGTTGCTTCAGTTGTCCATTCGTAGGCTAATGATGGCTCATATAGCCAGCCGTATGGTGAAAGAGCTGTTAGCCCTTCATAGACGAGCTGGAACACGGTTGTTGTGTAACCGGAGTTGCTCATCAGCCAGTTGGTCGTATCGAGTCCTTCGTTGAGGCTCATGATATATTCTGTTGGATAGCAGCCGAATGGTCCACCAGCGGCATCAGTCAAGTGGAGTTGAACTAAGGTGTAGCCGTTACCGACTCGGTTGCGACCTTGCATGTTAACATAGCCTTCCCAGATGTCAGTCCGGTATGCGTGGGTGTAAACGTCGTTGTAACAGACGATCATGATCTGTTCAAACCAGAGTATTTTCTGGCATTCCCAGGCCCAATCGTTTGCTTCCTCAAGGGTTGAGGAGTTCATCAAGTTTTCAGCGGCAAGATCGTAGGTAGCGTTGTACCAACCTCCGAAGTACCATTCGTTGTTACCAGTGGAACTGTGGAAGAGGTCGTACAACAAGTCAGCTGACACCATGTTGGTGAAGGTGAAACAACCTAGGTAGTAATCACCTGCACTAATCATGTCCAACATTTCGTAGAAGTCTTGGGGAGCAACGACAGCGCGAATACCACACAAGGTAAGGCCATCTACGGCAAGCGTAACTGCGTTACCGGAGGGGGCGTGACCTGCTGTGTGATATAGATCAACCTCAAAGTCAGCACTGTCAATATCGCCAGCTGTCCAAGTTCCACTGTCGTCAGCATCGAAGTCACGCCAGCCGTCACCGTTCACGTCACGGAACAGACCAGCATCCAAAGTAGCGTTTGCTGTAGCGATGTCTTGTGCATAGTAGGTATTGATCAACTCACCTTCATAGGTCCAGTTACCAAGTGCAATGGGGATAGCACAGTCCTGCAAAAAGGCTAAGCCGCCCGTAGAAGCTTGGACGACTGCAGCTTTATCCATAGCAAAAGCGATTGCCCGGCGGAACGCAGTGTGGTTCGTCGGGAATCGGCCACCGTTCAAACAGAACATCCGGTACATGTCACCCGGTTCAGTGGTGACTTCTACACCGGCTGTGGCTTCAAGTTCAGCAATGTTGTCTGCAGGTACTCGCTCGTCCCATGCGTAGATGATGTTCGCTTGTAAGGCTTGTAATCCGAGCTGCTCATCCTCAGGCGGATAGACGACAAAGGTCACTTTGTCAATGTATCCACCGTGTGGATCATAGCCGTCAGCATAGACAAGTGCTCGGACAGAAGCAGATTGCATTGGGCTTACGTACGCAAAAGAAAGGAAGAGACCAACTAGTGCAATAGCAGACACTAAAGATAATTTCTTCAAATTACTCAATTTATTATTCATTCCTTCCGTTATCTACCCTAGCAGCTGCTATTTAGCATAACTGCTAAGGGTTAGCCAAAGTGGTACAAAGGGATATAAATACACTCTGGTTGGGGCGAAACAGTCAAAAATTGCAGGTTTTTTTGCCTAATTGGAATCGTTTCTTCCTTGTTTTGAGGTGGAAATCTCTTGTATTCCACACTCAATGGAACCCAACACTTGCTTAAGCGTAGTGCATAGAGGTTAGAAAAGGTTATTCACTACGTCTAGGGAGTTTCGTCCGGATCTTCAGAAGTGGGAGGGTCTCGTTCTGCTTTATCGAGTTCTTCACTGAGTGGCGGAGGGATGGGTCGTGACTTTTTCAGCGCACGTACGCTAACGTAAAAACTAATGACTAAGACGAGGAGTATCCCAAACACCATGACACCCACGAGAACAAGGGCACCACCCAGTATCCCCAAAAATGGGTTTAAAACCCAGAAAGAGTATATGAGGAAAAATCCACTAATAATCATGATGATGGGAATTAGAAGGACCCATCGACGATAAACGATTTCTATCTTTCGCCCTTCGGTCATTTGCACTTCACCGGGTTATTCAAAGGATTTAGAAATATCAGATTGGTGTATTGCCTAAAGCTCTTTAGTATACGGGTCAAAAGCGAATGTACTGAAGATGAGTCCCGCAAGGAGTCCAAGGACATACACCATAACCAGAGGAAAGAGAAGCGGAATTGAAAGGGCAAATTGGGAGATGATGAAAAAGACCACCCCTGACGTGATTATGCCCAAGAATGCTGGAAGGGCGCGGAGTACAACTATGATGACGATAGTAAGGGTTAATGAGATGAACATTGAGAAAAGGGCATCCTTAAACTCGCGACTAAGCACTCCAATAAAGAAGGCAGAAAAGAAGAGGATGAAGATAGAAAAGGTAGCTAAAAGCGGGAAGATTTCAGTGTAGGTCGCATGGAGAACTGCTGTGCTAATAATAGTCGATCCAAATGTTACATAGAGAAAAGTTATCAGGCGTTTCTTTTCCAACTTCATTCTTCCAACCAGCCGTGAACTCAAAATGACACCTTCTAGCTATTGTTCATTCTATCCATATCTGACGCGGGGATCTAAAACTCCGTAAAGGAGGTCTGCGAGGATATTAGCAATGATTACCGTTAATGCAATCATCCAAAATATGGCTTGCGCGACAGGCCAATCATTAGAAATGAGTGACCGGTATAAGAGCCGCCCTATCCCGTGCCAGGCAAAGACAGTTTCAGTAAGTACAGCTCCACTTATAATGAAAGCAAAGTTGATGGCAACAATAGATATCAGAGGCAGGAATGCGTTACGAACTCCGTGCTTGTAGAGGACAGTACGTTCTTCCAATCCTTTAGCCCGTGCTGTAAGGATATAGTCTTCAGTGAGTACATCCACGAGAGTATTTCTCATCAGCAGCATGTAACCTCCGAAGAAACCTAATGTCAGTACCATAGTGGGGAGGAACAAATGCCATGCAACATCCAATGCATAAGAGATGGGATCACTGGGAACAGATCCAGGAGCACTTATCGTGTGACCCAATGGGAAGAGACTGATACCCCATAACATCTGAGGAAGAATGGCAAACACCAACAGAAAGATCATACCCATCCAAAAAACTGGTAAGCTATACAATGTTAGACTAACTGTAATCAGGCTGGTGTCCAACACGCCACCATGTCGGCTGGCAGCAATAATCCCGGTTACTATACCAAGAAGGACAGCAAAAATCATGGACGTACCCATTAACAAAAGCGTGTTTGGCAGGCGTTCCATGATTTCCATGCCAACGGGTCGAAAGGTTACGAAGCTCTGACCAAAGTTACCTGTTAACATGTTCTGCATATATGAGAGGAAATGGAGCCACCAATCATACCATGTTGCATTTTCCGGTGGAAGTTGATACAGCTGTCGGATCCTAGCAATATCGTCAACATCCATTTGGGGAGTGATGTAGAGGCTTGCAGGATCCATTCCTAAGACAAAAACGGGGAGACGAAAGATAAAGAAATTAAAAACCAGGACTGCAAGGAAAAGGATAATTGCAATAACAATTCGCTTTACCAGATATTGGCGTAAACCCATCGATGTCACATCGCTTCTGAATTTTAGACGACTGAATGATTGAAAGGTGAGGCTTAATAAAATTATCTAATGGGGAGTAAATGTTTAATTGTTCAATGGTTTAGAACATAGGCTACTGAATTCAGGCGTGGTTCTTGTCATGGGTCAACAAATGGGATTTCGGGCGCTGATGGCGACAAAGCCCACTCTGAAATGGTTTATTATCATTGGGGTTGTCATTACAATCATTGGGATAATTCTCTCGTATTTTGTGGTTGGTGGATTGGTCCTCTTTTGGATTGGGTTACTTCTAACAGCGTTTTCGCTTATTGCTCTCATATATCTGTGGTTGACTGAGCAATTTCTTGCTCAACCCCAAAGACACGCTGTTTCGAGGCGTTAGCAGAGTAAAATATCAGATGGAAATTATAACGACACCCTCGTAGGTTATTGGACGGCTCACTTGATTTCGTCCAAGAAAACCTGAGCTTAGGTAGGGTTGAAGGAATTCAAACCACATCCATGTGCCACTTGTCTCTGCGGCTTGAAACAATGCTTGGTCTTCTTCAACGAGGTCATGGGACCAACCTGTTTCATCAAAACCCCCAGGAGGAATCAAAGTGTGATGGTATTTTTCACCCCGACCATATTCGATTGGTTGGCCATTAAGCACTGTATAGGTGTCAGACCATAAGTATTCCAATTCTAGTGTGAGGGAGGGATTGAAAATACGAATATCGACTTGGACCCTTGTGTATTCGCCGCTCGTTTCGTTGTAATAGACGCGGATTTCAGTGATTTCTACGGTGAAGCCAAAGGCACGATATGTGTCAATGGCATAAAATGTGGATACTCCCAGTAGTACAGTTGAACTTAGGATGATCGCTAGAAAAATCGTTTTGCTTACTTTTCGAATCAGGATAAATCCACCCTCGAGTTACTGCGTGAGTGCGAGGGTGAAAGTATATTTTAATCCATTGGTGTTGGCAACTTTTGTTTTCCTGCTCGTACCGTCAAGTTAATATAACTTTTAAGGGAATTGCCCCCAGTACTCCCCAAAAAAAATAAGAAACCGTTAGGAAGACTTCCGGGTGGTCTAGATATGAGTGATCGATCATATAAGCATCGACTAAGCTGGCTTGAACGGGCAAGCGGCGTTTGGAAACGTTACAGAGAAGTTAAACAGGGTATTTTTGGCATAGCGTTAGTAGTGATTTTCATTGGCATGGCTGTGCTCGCACCAATCTTGTTTCCCCAATATCCTGAAGGATTTGAAAATCGTATTGGACCAAACTTCGCAGCACCCCAATGGCTGTCTTGGACGTACCCAAGCGATTTGACAAATCATATTAATGCACCGACAATGAATTTTATCCCCGATCCCTTTTTTGAAACCGATGATGCCTGGATAATTGATAATTCAAGCGCAATTACTTCGTGGGAGTGGGGTCCCCCGTCACAAACCCTATCTCAGGACGAACCAAGTCCGGGGCGTTCACTAGTTTTCAAAATGTCAGATACCAATACCAGCGAGACCTATAGGGATGAGCAAATCAAAGCTACAACCTATTTTGAATGGAACTATAGTACACCTGCACTGTGCTACGCGTATTGGACTATTGAAATCGAACTTACAGGTAATCTAACTGCACAATCGATTGATGCATACTTCGAGCTTCTCAATCCCAACCTTTACAATGGCTCCAGCCCCCCTTCGCCCGTGTGGTATCAGTATCCTGTATACCCCCCCTATCCAGCCGAGTGGCAATTGTACCGAGGATTTGTCGTGTCACCAGTTATGACTCGCGCGTTTCGACCTGGTCAAACCATTGGATGGCAAATTACTCTGAATATGTCGGAGTCTAACCCAACACGGGTGGGCAACGTCACATGGTCTGTGAGTGATGTACAATTGACACCCTACGGTAACTTCTGGGGTATGTTGGGGACCGGTGATGAAGGATTAGATGCCATGGCTCAACTGTTCTGGGGTGCCCAAATCTCTCTGTTCATTGGATTTGTTGCTACTTTCCTTGGAGTGGCAGTTGGTCTTCTCCTTGGGCTTTCCTCTGGATACTTTGGTGGTGCTGTGGATGAAGTTATCATGCGTGTAGTGGACTTCTTCATCATCATGCCTGGTCTACCTATCATGATGATATTAGCAGCACTAATGGGGAGTAGCCTAGGAATCGTGGTCTTTGTCCTCGCGCTGTTCGCGTGGCCTGCTCCAGCTAGGGTAATTAGGTCGCAAGTACTCGTTGAAAAGGAAAAGGCTTATGTGGAAGCCGCAAAGGCTGCAGGAGCTGGCGATGTCTACTTGATCTTTCGACATGTCTTTCCTAACGTTCTTACGCTAGTGTTTGTGCAATTGGCTACTGGTGTTTCAGGTGCAATTCTTTCTGAAGCTGGGCTTGCTTTCCTGGGCTTAACGCCGCCCCACTTAGTCTCTTGGGGTCGAATGCTTCAGTCCGCCTATCTAAATGGAGCAATGGGACAAGTTCCGCCTGCTTGGTGGTTCTTCCTGCCTCCAGGATTATGCATTGGATTGATTTCCATGGGCTTTGTCTTCGTAGGATATGCTGTGGATAAAGCATTGAATCCACGATTAAGGAGATTATAGGAGAAAACGCGAATGTCACTGAAAGTTGAGGATCTTAAAGTCTACTACTGTATGCGACGTGGTGATTGCCGCGCAGTCGAAGATGTAACCTTCGAAATTGCGAAAGGTGATGCTGTCGGACTTGTCGGTGAATCTGGCTGCGGAAAAAGTACGGTAGCCTTTGCCATTCTGCGCATGTTACCTGCACCTGGTGAAATCATGGGTGGCCACATCTATTTCGAAGGCGAAGATATCGCTGCCATGGATGAAGATGCGATTCGAGAATTTCGATGGACTCAAATCGCAATGGTCTTCCAAGGCGCGATGAATGCGCTCAATCCCATTCTCCGCGTCAGCGACCAAATCACTGAAGCCATGCTCAAACATAGCAGAGAATTATCCAAAGATGAAGCAGTTGAAAAAACTCGAGAACTCTTCAAGCTCGTCGGCATGGATCCCGAACGAATCAACCATTATCCTTTCGAATTTAGTGGTGGAATGAAACAGCGTGCCATGATTGTAATGGCTCTGGCGTGTGATCCTAAATTCCTCATAGCTGATGAACCTACCACTGCGCTTGATGTTACGGTTCAGGCACAAATCATGCAACTATTACGCCGACTTTCTGACGAGCTAGGTATCACCCTCATGCTCATCACGCATGACCTCTCAGTCGTTGCAGAAACCTGTCGCAACGTAATTATCATGTACGCTGGAAAAATCGTGGAAACTGGCGCAGTAGTTGAGATCTTCCAAAAACCCTGGCACCCCTACGCACAAGGACTCATCGCATCAATTCCTTCAATCGAACGATCCCATGATCAAACCCTAGCGTCAATCCCCGGCTCTCCACCCAACCTATTAGACCCACCACCCGGGTGTCGGTTCCATCCTAGGTGTAAATTTGCCCAAGACCTGTGTAAAAAGGAAGATCCGGTGTTACTCGAGGTGAGTCCTGGTCACAAAGCAGCTTGCCATCTAGCATCCGGAAAAATCAAGGATAATATATGGCGTCCTGGAAAGGAGGTTGCACTACTATGAGTAAAGGACAAAAGCCTATCGTTTCATGTAGGGGTCTCAAGAAATGGTTCCCCGTGAGCGCGGGGTTCTTCTCCCAACTGATGGGAGGCGAAGTCTGGCTCAAAGCCGTCGACGGAGTTGACTTGGACATCTACCCTGAAGAGCTCTACTGTCTTGCCGGAGAATCCGGGTGTGGAAAAACTACTACTGGAAAATTACTCATTGGGCTTCTCGAACCTACAGATGGAATCGTGGAATTTGAAGGTCATGATCTCAACGAAATTAGTCGGGGAGGACTTCGAACTTTACGAGCACGAATGCAAACCATCTTTCAAGATCCCTATTCCTCGCTAAATCCTCGATTAAGCCTCTATGACACAGTCTCAGAACCCCTACGATTGAACAAAATTGCTGCCTCCGGTGAAGACGAAGAAGCCCGTGTCATCAGAGCACTGGAAGCCGTACAGCTGGTTCCTCCTGAAGAATTTACCTTCCGCTACCCTCACGAGCTTAGCGGTGGACAACGTCAGCGTGTCGCTATTGCCCGTGCAATTGTCGTGAATCCTGCATTCATTGTCGCTGACGAACCTGTGTCCATGCTTGATGTATCAATTCGGTCAGAAATCCTTAACCTATTGGAAAAAATTCGACGGGAATTCCATATTGCCTATATCTACGTTACCCACGACCTCTCTGTGGCAAGCTACATCGGCGATAAAATCGCAATTATGTACTTGGGTAAAATCATGGAAAAGGGTACCATTAAAGAGGTTATCCATAATGCGGTTCATCCTTACAGCCAAGCGCTCATCTCTGCTGTTCCATCCCCAGACCCAACCACTGACCGTAAACGTAAGATCTTACCTGGTGAACCTGGAAGCCCAATTAATACTCCACCAGGTTGTCTATTTGCTCCTCGGTGTGAATACGCCCAAGATAAATGCCGGCAAGAAGAACCACCATTGGAAGAGGTTAGCACTGGCCATTGGGTATCTTGTTGGTTCCCACGAGAACCTTTGACAATCAGCTACGACCTAGCTCATGAACTAAAGGCAAAGGCTAAAACCTAACATCCTCATTCCTTCACTGGTTGTGAAGTTACTTTGGGAGACGATCCAATCCTCAAACAATTAGAGTATATTCTAGATTTATTAAATTCCATTTTGGATAAAATGGACGACATTGACCGACCAAAAGGCTCTAATGTTCTTTGGCGAGTTTTTTTTCCCTATGGCGAGTTCGCCCGTCAAGGTCAAACCACTAAAGAAGCTGCAGCTATGATGGTTGATGTTCACCATCGATTAGAGGATATGATCAGCACACTCACAAAACGTGATCACCCCTTCTTAGAACAAATTCGTGAACTCAACTATCTTGACCTGGAGGGCATGAGCGAAAAGTTAGTCGAACTTCCAGCACGCTACCAGTACCTGGGTCCTCAAGTTGACGAATTACGGTACAGGGTTGAACAAGTAATTAAAGAATACAAGACAAAAACCTAAACACGTTTTTGTTAATGTATGTCTTTCTGTCAATTACTCATGAAGGAGACGAATTTAGTTTAACAGCTCTGATTCAGGCGTTAGTATATCATTCAAGTTTCAAAGGTTTCGCATAGGCTTGCATATCCAGAAAACCATGCCCTGATACGTTGAACGCAATGACAGCCTCTTCACTCTTCTTCTTATATTCAAGGGCTTTGTCAATCGCAGCTGCAACCCCATACGAAGATTCTGGTGCTGGGATAAATCCCTCAGCCTGGATGAACCGTCGGGCCTGAGAATAGACATGCACTTCATCGACAGGATATGCGACAGCATCCATCATTCCGCGCTTCCGAACAGCGCTCATTATTGGTGCCGCAGCGGAATACCGAATCCCTTCTGCCCAGATTTCCGGCATTTCTACATCATGTCCAAGTGAATACATTTTCAGTAACGGGGTCAGTCCAGCATGGTCCCCATGATCGTAGATATATTTTCCTTCTACGAGGTTAGGTGAAGCCTCGCTTTGAGCCGCCAGGAAGTTGCATTCCCGTTTTCCTTGGAGGACTTCACCGATGAAAGGAAGGCTAAATCCACCAAAATTACTCCCACCTCCGAAACAGCCAATGAGAAGGGTTGGTGTGTCTTCTGCTAGTTTGAATTGTTCAATAGTTTCGAGACCGATCACTGTCTGGTGGAGTAAGACGTGACTGAGAACACTACCCAGACAATAGATACTTCCCTCTCGGTTCAAGGCATCTTCAATTCCTTCACTAATAGCAATACCGAGACTACCCACATGCTGGGGGTTCTCTTTCAGGAGTTTCTTACCGAATTTGGTTTCTTTGCTTGGAGAAGCAAAAACGTCTGAGCCATATAATTGCATGAGTGTTCGTCGACCCGGTTTCCAGCGATAGGCTGCCCGTACCCAAAAAACCCGGCATTTTAGCCCATTAAGTGAGGCAGCATATGAAAGGGCTGACCCCCACTGACCTGCTCCAGTCTCTGTTGTTACTTCTGAAAACCCCTCCTTGGCAGCATAATAGGTCTGAGCTAAGGCGGTGTTAACCTTATGCGAACCCGTCGGAGAAAGGTCCTCCCGTTTGTAATAGAGACGAATGGTATCAGGTAATTTCAGTGCTTCTTCTAAACGCAGTGCCCGCATAAGTGGGCGAGGACGACCCGCTTGAATAAACAACTCACGAATCCCTTCGGGAATATCTATCCACCGTTCTGTAGAATTCTCTTGTCCAAGTACAGTTTTTAGAAGGAACTTTGGTAGCATTTCCAAACGTGAAGGGCCATCTTCTGGGTCCTTGGGAGGCGGTAAGGGCTCAGGTAGGTCCGCAGCGAGATTATACCATCGTCGTGGTAGCTCATCTACATGTAAATTAAACTGATTCATAATTTTGGGCATTACTAACGCCTTCATATCTAAATCAAATTTCTTCTCCCCTACTGCATCCATTCACTAAAAAGGACTTTCGCCTTGAACGAAAAACCTCTATTCAACGCCTCTTCTCTGATATGAAGCCTGTCAAAATCTTAATGATATCAAAAACTTCAGTACCTGCCTAGAATTCTACACGAAGCACTTAAAGGTAAATGTGCAAGTGGTAGATTAGGAACCCCGAGGGTGAAATTTGAATGGAAGAACTCGCCGAAGTCGTCTATAAAGTCATAGTTGTTGGCGATGCAGGAGTTGGAAAGACTTCCCTTGCACGCCGATATACCACAGGCCAATTCGATGAAAGCTACCTCTTTACACTGGGTGTAGACTTTTTCACAAAACAAATCACACTGAAAGACAAATTCAATATCAAACTTGTTATCTATGATACCGGAGGTCAAGAACGCTTTGACTTCATCCGAGGACTGTACTTTGAGGGTGCAGCTGGGGCAGTCATTGCCTATGATATCACAGACAGACAATCATTTGACAGAATTGATCATTGGATCCAGCAAGTCTATCAACGATGTGAAGGGATACCCCTCCTTCTAGTAGCCTGTAAAACAGATTTAGAAGATAAGCGCGTGATCACCAAAGATGAGGGTGAAAAACGATCTAAAGCTGGAAACATGATTTTCCTTGAAAGCAGTGCCAAGGACGATTTTCATGTTAGCGATGTATTCACTTCGCTCGCTGAGAAAATCTGGGAATCTTTCGAAAAGGCTGGAAAACCTTGGGATAAAATTTAGTTTTCTGTCATAAGCTCATTTTTTTGCAGTTGTTCCTTCCACTTTTCTAATGAGTGATTCTGCGATAGGTCGATTTAGAACGAGTCTATCCATATTGCGATAAGCTGCTTCATCAGGTTGAAATTGTGAACCACATTCAGTGCAAAGAAGGGTGACGACGGGTTCACTAGTTGTGTGCTGACAGGTCATACAGGAATAGAATAGTTCCATTGGTTTCTTTGACGCACTACTCTCCACCTCATCTGAGTCAGGTGACGCAGGAAATCGAACGACATCCAAGGCAGTAACACTGCACTTGGGACAGGCAAGGCGACTAACGACTTTAAATCCAAGACAAATCGGACAATGCGTAACGCCCACTACCGGCTCACTTGTGAAGATAC
>JBHLNC010000307.1:0-3278 GCA_048937435.1 Promethearchaeota archaeon
GATTGGTGTTCTAACAAAAGAGGAAGCTGTCAGGCTCGGCGCTACTGGCCCGGTCCTTCGCGGATCAGGTGTGAATTATGATATTCGGAAAATTGATGCTTATGGACCTTATTCGAAATTAGATTTTGAACCAGTTGTTCTTGATGAGGGTGATAGCTATTCTCGTGCAATGGTTCGTTTGGAGGAAATGCGGGTTAGTACCTCGTTAATTGAACAAATCTTGGACCAAATGCCTTTTGGAGAGGTTCGTTTGAAAACCCCCAAGAAGGTTCCCGCTGGTGTTGCATATTCTCGTGTTGAATCCGCACGAGGCGAGTTGGGCTATTTGGTTGCGAGTAAAGGTGAGAAACAACCTAGCCGAGTAAAGGTGAGTACGCCCTGTTTCCGACACATTCCAACCCTAGTACACCTCTTATAAGATTGCGAGCTTGCGGATATTCCAAGCATCTATTGGAGCTTCGATTATTGGCCACCCAATGCTGACAGGTAGTGACGAATATGCAGATTATCGAAATACTCAACAGCTTCATCCAACAAATCCTGGCAATCGTCCTCTCACCCACATTCCTCATGATAGTAGTGTTTCCAGGACTTCTTACAATTGTACTAGCCGCAGCTGCGATTATTTGGTTCGAACGGAAGTTTTTGGCCAAAATACAATTACGGGTTGGACCACAATATGCTGGACGCATTGGAGGAATATTTCAACCAGTTGCTGACTTCTTGAAGCTCATCTTCAAAGAAGGAATTATCCCAAAACGAGCCGATAGTTTCCTTTACCAGGCTTCCCCGATACTCATCGTCTCTTTAGCAGCACTCACTGCAACAGTCATCCCTGTAGGACCCGGTCTAGTGATAGCGAACCTTGAATTTGGATTATTGTTCGCATTTGCTATTGGTGCAATTTTTCCAATTTTAGCATTCTTGACTGCCTGGGCAAGCAATAGTGCTTATCCATTCCTTGGAGGTCTGCGTGCAATCCTCCAGATGATAGCCTATGAAGTCCCTTTGTGGCTTTCGACAGTTGGAATTGTCATCCTTGCAGGATCATTTAATCTTACTATAATTGTACAGGCACAAAGTGGACTATGGTTTGCTTTTCTCATGCCACTTGGTTCAATAGCTTTCTTCTCAGCAACACTTGTAGAAATTGAACGTATTCCCTTTGATTTACCCGAGGCAGAACCTGAAATCGTTACTGGCTATATGAGCGAATACTCTGGGATGAACTTCGGCCTCTTAATGATGTCCCAGTACCTCAAACTGTACATCAGTGCCCTACTCTTTACAACCCTCTTTCTGGGAGGCTGGATGATGCCTCCATTTATTACGACAGCCTTTTGGTTTATCCCAACATTTGTTTGGACTTTTCTAAAAGTAGCCTTCGTAATATTCCTCTTTATACTTCCACGGGGAATCTACCCGCGAGTTAAGCTTTCGAAACTTCTCCAGATTGGTTGGAATCGGTTATTCTTCATAGCCCTTGTGAATTTGATTCTCGTGGTTGGGCTGGTGATTTTTGGTCCAATGATTTTTGGAGGTTTTCCTTAATGCCAATTAAAGCCTATTGGGCCGGACTAAAGAATATCTTCAAACGCCGGGTCACTATCAAGTATCCCAGCAAAGAACTAGAACTGCCAATAACAGAACGAGGTCGCCATGTCTTCTATTTTGATCGATGTATTAGTTGTAGTCTTTGTGCTCGAAGCTGCCCAGCCCGTGCAATTACTATGCTTGATTATCCTGGGGATGAAAAACCAAAGAAACACCCCCAAATCGATTATGGTTTGTGTGTTTTTTGTGGGTATTGTGTCGATTCATGTCCAAAAGATGCATTGAAGCATTCACGATTCTTCCATCTGACAAACCGGGAAACTGCTCCACTTGTTATGAGCCCTGAACAGCTAGCTGAGATTCCAGAGGGCGAAGACCATCTCCTCCCCGATAATGAGAACACTGGAGACGACGAACAATGATTGACCCCTTTTTCCTACCAGATGTTGCATTACTGATTATTGCAGTACTGACTATCACTGCTGCCATAGCTGCTATTGAAGCAAAAGAAATTGTTTATGGGGCCATATCCTTAGCAGGCATGTTTCTTGGCATCGCCGGACTCTTTGTCCTGTTGGACGCAGCTTATGTGGCAATGTTTCAAATCACAGTCTATGTTGGAGCTGTAGCAGTACTCGTCTTCTTCACCATTATGGTTGTGCCCTACGAGCAGTGGCGGTATCGCCTCAAACGGCCAGTTCGCGAATGGTTTATTCCCCTGGTCGTCAATCTCTTGTTACTAGTTACACTCATTTACATTTTCTATACTCCCAGCACTACATCGGCTTTACCTGATCCCGGGTTCAGTTGGGACATGACCACTCTTACACTTGCGATTTTGAATGAGTATGGAGTAGCGCTCTTAATACTCGGACTTGTTCTTGCGTCTGCTCTAATTGGAGCACTCACCCTTACAAAGAAGGAGGATGTAGGCTAATGGCTACTCTATTTGTCTATCTAACAGTTATAGCAGTGCTAGTTGCCACTGGACTCTATGGTCTGACAAGAAAGCGCAATGTCATGCGGCTTTTCTTCAGCATTGAGATAATAATGAACGCGGCAAACCTCAGCTTCATCGTATTTGCCCGATATGTACTCTGGGGGATTACTGCCTTTGCTGTCTATGGACAGGTAATTGTGCTTTTCGCGATTGCTCTTGAAGCTGCAGAAGCGGCTATTGCCCTAGCCATTGTGTTGCTAGTTTCTCGAGTCCATCAAACAGTGGACATCCGAAAACTTCGTGAACTGGAGGGTTAAACACAATGCAATCAATTGTTTCTACAATTCTACTATTCCTGCAAAATAATATTCTAGCACTCGGAATCTTGCTTCCTCTTCTCATTGCCGTGTTAATCTTTGTCTTTGCTCGCCATAGAGCGAAAGTCGCGATAACATTTAGCATTCTGGCTATACTTCTATCCATTAGTCTCATTTTCTTTCGTGGATTGGAATTAATACCATTTGTGCCAAGTTCTTCTTCCTTTGTTCTCGAAACCTTTCTTTGGATTCCCACTCTAAACATTGCATTCAATTTCATGGTTGATGGGTTGAACTTTCCAATTATTCTCACTACGGCGATTATTACAATATTCATTATTCTTTACAGCAGGAATTACTTCAGTAATGGACAACAGCATGGCACCTACTACGCCAGTATCCTTTTCTTATTCTCTGGCATGGTAGGTGTGTTTGCAGCTGCAGATCTTTTCCTCTTTTACCTTTTC
>JBHLNC010000308.1:0-3271 GCA_048937435.1 Promethearchaeota archaeon
TTGGACACTTATGGGGTGGTTCTTCACGGAACGTGACATAACCACACACTTTGCAATAAAAGAGCTTGCGGTTTGTATCTAATACCTCAGTCACCGCTTCTGACTTCACTATTTTCTCGGGTGCTTTACCCATAGCTTGTTCGATTTTTTCTTGGGGACGACGTTCCGGAATCGGTTCAATAGGACGTTTTCCTGCAACGACATCTTTGGAAACGTAGAGTGCACAAAAACATTGTCCGAACTCTTCCACGTCAGGATCCCTATACTCACAGGGACAAATGATGTCCCTGTCCCATTCGAAATTTCCCGAAGCGAGCCGACAGGGACATGAAGCAAAACCATATCGGTCTTCGTTTTCTTTCAATCCCACAATCAGATTCTGGAGAAAATCTGGATCTGGATTAAGAAAATAGCCATGCTTTTTTGCATCATTTTCTGCACGGCGTTTAACGTTCTCTAAGCTGGTCATAAGCCCAACGCCTTCTTTATCTCATCCTTCTTGAACCCAGTAATAACCATCTTATCGTCAACAATAATAGTCGGAAATGCCAAACGGGCTCCTCGCTTCTTGATATCCTGGTGGATAGTTACCCGTTCCTCAGGGGTTAATTTATCAACATCAATATACTCATACGCGATTTCCGAATCTCGTAGGTATGCCTTTGTCATCTTACACCAGCCACAAGTGCTCAAAGCATATAGTAGCACTTGGTGCTTGTCTATCACGCCTTTTACTTTCACACGATCCATCGTTGAGAGTCCCTCCGCTCCCCCTTGCGTCCGCTCTTTAAAAGGGTTATCAACTTGCGTTACCCATCAGAACCTTGGAACCTTGAAGGTAGGAAACTCGATATATTGAAAAACAGAAAACTGAAACTATGCAGGAATCTTGAAGGAGTGTCATCGGAGTGAAGTTTGAACTCATTAACTCGCCAGGAATCGCCCATAATAGTTATTTCTTTGCTGATAAGGGTGAAGCCTTCGTTGTTGACCCACGACGAGATGCGAATATCTACTTTGAACTAGCGGAGGAAGCATGTGCAAATATTATCTACATTTTTGAAACCCACCGCAACGAGGACTATACCATCGGCTCCCTGGAACTGCAAAATCTCACAGGAGCAGAAATCGCGCATAGCCGGCAAACCCCTTTCAAGTATGGGGAGCACAGTGTGAAAGATGGGGATACATTCAGCATTAGCCGATTCCGAGTTGAAGCTCTTCACACGCCTGGACATACAAATGATAGCATCTGCTATACCGTAACTGACACAGCAAGCAGCAAGAGACCTTTCATGGTCTTTACAGGTGATACACTATTTGTTGGAGATATTGGTCGGACTGATCTCCCTGGACTTGATATTTGGAAGGAAATGACTGAGAAACAATTTCAAAGTCTTCACGAGAAACTCCTCCCTCTCGGTGATGATATCTTCATCTATCCCTCACATGGGGCGGGGTCCATTTGTGGTCATGCAATTAGTGATCGCAATTTCAGCACAATTGGATACGAACGGCATACCAATCCTGCCTTGCAACTTGACAAAGATGCATTCATCGAACATATCATAAGTATCAAACTCCGCCGTCCCCCCTATTTCCGAAAAATGGAAGACTACAACCTAAACGGACCCCCCCTTCTTCAGAATGCCCCAGTGCCCCGTGCATTAACCGTTCCCGAATTTGAGAAAGCCATGGAGAAATCCAATACCATCGTAGTAGACACACGAAATCCCGATGCTTTTGCGGCGTCACATCTGGCAGGCTCATTGAGTATCTGGCTTAATGGATTATCATACTATCCTGGCTGGGTGCTAACCTATGACCAAGAGATTCTCCTCGTTTTAGAACGCACCGAAGACATAGAAAAAGCCAAACCATTTCTCTGGCGACTCGGATATGATAACATCACAGGGTACCTCTGTCCAGGTATTGACGCCTGGCGAAACAAGGGGAAACCCACAGATCAAATCGGTGCCATCACAGCAACTCAGTTGAAAGAAAAACTCGAAAAAAATGAACTCTTGCTCATCGATGTTCGTGAAACCTACGAATGCGAAGCAGGATTTGTCGATGGCTCGAAGTATATCTATGTCGGAGAGCTCGCCAATCACGTCGATGAGCTTCCCCGGAATACACCCTTAGCTACAACGTGCGGATGGGGTGGTCGAGGAAGTCTAGCTGCTAGTATTCTACGTAAAGCCGGATTCAGTGAAGTAAGTAACACATTGGGCGGGCTAAACGCTTGGAACGCTTTAGGTTATCTACTTGTAAAGGACTTATGTATCGAGTAAAGTCTAAGGAAGCAAAACGAGTGGCTAATTACAATTTCCAGTTCTCTTTGTAACTGGCTCATGATGTATTACAAGCCACGTTATCAATCTTTAACTTGTTTGTCTATGACTCTATGAGATAGATAGGCTCTTGTCTGACTCGCCGTTGTGTTTCTTGTTCTACGTACCAGTTGTAGAGGTATTCAAACCATTCTATGTAGCGAGGTTCATTGAGTTCCTTTCTGAGCTGTTTGATGACTGGTGCTATTTTTTCCCACCGGTGCTTGATTTGAAAGGTGTCCCAAACCATTTGTTCATCAATGAGTTTTCGATACATCAACATACCTAAGGCTTCAAAGTAAATGGCAATAACACGGACTGCCTTATGAATTGGTTTTCGAGCCGAAAACGGTCCATACTGCTTCTCAAAGTCCGCATAATTTGAAAATTCTGCATATTGTAGTAACATATCCGCATCTTGAAATGCATCCGAATTTATGTGTGTAAATAATCTCATGAACGTATCAGACTTTCTAACCTTAGTGACATTCCGAAGATAAAAGAAATAATAGACAACAGCAAAAATCACACCTGATGCAGCTAGGATCACGGAAATTTGTGTAAAAACGTCCTGCAAATTCTTCATCTCCCATAGGAACCAATTCACTAAAGGAATTAATGACGATTCCTTTTAACCATTACATAACTTTGTGGAAACATTACTATTGAATTTTCGGGTGGGAATGGGGAAATAACCATGTCTAAGTGGTAATCACTTTCTCTAAGCAGAATGGCTACGTTAGGTGCAAATTGTTTATAGGTTCTTTTAGGGAATGAAATAGCCCCAGACTAAAGCTAAAATTGCCACGGCAGTAGTGACGACTAGAATAATCGGAAGCGCCTTGCGCAGAACCTGACCCTCTATGTCTTTTGCATCAATTACTGCTGCAGCGTTCTGCAACTTTGCTGGAGACAGAACGCTAGCGAGCCCACCCCCA
>JBHLNC010000309.1:0-3269 GCA_048937435.1 Promethearchaeota archaeon
AAGCTTGAGTTACTAAATGCGACAGGTCCACCCCCAATTACGTAATAGATCCGGAAGTAGTGACTGAAATTGAAAAATTGGAAATTTATAGTAGCATAATCGCTGGTAGCAACATTATCTTGATTGAGTCGCCACCAACAGTTGAAGCTACCCTGATTGTCATTTGTAATTCGTATGCGGGGATATTGGTAAAGTTGAGCGATACTCACATTTCCATCAGATATTCCTGTGACATTCCCACTGAAAGATCCCGTGTGGGCCGTAGAGCTCTGGGATGTATGCGATTCTGCAGCGCTTCCTGCTGTGTACCAGGGATTGAAGGATCCTGTCTCAAGGTTCCCATTACGGGTTGTTCCTCCGATGTAAGTAGTTGATTCATCCTGTAACTTGACATCATCGAAAAAGGCTCGTAACCATTGGTAGAGCGCTGTACCCGTCTGAATATAGAAGTAAAGATTAGTCATGGTCAATCCTGGAGTAATTGTCGAAGGAAATCCAGGAATTGCTAGGTAATCAGCGGTTATGTTTCGATAGAAGTTCTGCCAAATGTTAATTGGTTCAAAGAATTGGTATCTGCCACTGGTTGATGTATTGGTTAATGTAAGCCCTAGACCACCAGCGATATAGTAGTACAAATAGCGGCTATCACTGAACCGAGCGTATACCATGAAGTAATCGTAATCCATGTCAGGCATTAGGCTCACTAACCAGTCAAAATCCAACGTGAGATTCTGCATGTCCGCACCAAATGCTGATTGATACCAATATGACCAACCAGTAGCGCTTGGGGTGGTCCGGGCTTGCTGAGCACCCGAGTAGGTGCCCTCACTCACATTGTAAGGTGGTTCAGTAGCAAACCATATGTATCGATCACCAGAACGATACGCGCTCCAATCAATAGGAGATTGAGGACCGGACCAGCTTTCCAGACTGGGGTTTTCAAAATGGTTGTGCGTCCAATTCGTGATTCCCAGATCAGGACCCGGAGTTGAAAAAGGTACTCCGGTAGAGCTGACCACTGGCGCCAATTGCGGTGAAACCAAAGTCTGTACATTAGCTAATGTTAGAGAGTTCGTAGGATTCCAGGCCGCCAAGGGAATTACACTTAGGAGAATTGAAATGACTAAGAGGGTTTTCATTCTGGTTTTTGTAGCCAAAACCTTAACCTCAAAAAATTAATTTAAACCTACTAGGACCAGAACTTGTTTTTATGTGTTCTAGCCTTCAAAAACGAATAATCACACAACCTTTGATGTCTGTGTGTGATTTTCATTTAAGAGAAAAAAAGGAAGAGAAGCCCAGCGGATGGCTGGGCATTTAGAAAAAACGGTTAACGAGGGCGACGGTGGCGTCGGATTACAACGATGACTCCTAGTGTGGCTACGACTCCAAGGATGATAGCTTCGAGTGGGAAGCCAGGAATCGGGGGAGGAGGCGGTAATGTTCCACCATTGTTGACGGTGAGCGCTATCGAGTCAGTGGCTTGGTTTCCATCATTATCGTAGGCGGTTACTGTGATGGTCACACTACCATCTGCGATGCTCGTCGAATCCCAAGCATAACTGTATGGTGCACTCGAATCACTGCTAACCATACTGCCATCCACAGAAAATTCGACCCGATCCATACCACTCGCTTCGTCTGTGGCTGAAACGTCAATGTCTACCGTCCCAATCACTTCGGTTCCTGTCAAGGGATGATCTATGGAGACATCCGGACCTGTAAGATCTGCCACGATATAATTGAAGGTGGCAGCACCTCCAGGAAATTCGCTGTACATGCCCCAAGTGTCGTTAGCTCGGAAGAAGTAATCCACTCGCGTATTGTAGGCTTGAGCTGGTATGGTGGCACGATAGATTTCACCGGAATGATGAGCCATTCCTACAAAGGTCCACGTTCCCAAATCGATTTGATAACCGAGTTCAAGCATGTCGAGGTCTTGCTCTTTGACTTCCAAATCCACTATGACAGCTTGGTTATACACTGGTGTACTTGGTGTAAGTACGACGTTGTCAAGAAGGGGTGCAGGGTCATCGTAGAGGTAGAAATCATCGAAAAGAATTTCAAGAGGATCAATTCCCGTATTAACTGAGAGGGTAATTTCAACAATTGATGTATCGGGGAGACTGCCAAAAGCATCTTCATAGTCATGGACTAAGTCGCGGTGCATCTGAGTCCAAGAACCTGTCAAACCCGCGCCTGTGACGTTGAAATACGCGTAGGTGCTGTCATTGGTATAGGATCCCCAAATGTCAGTTCCGAAGATGTAACTCAAGAAACGTCCATCGGATAATGGAAGAACGAAGTAGACGTATCCCGATGAAAATGTATTGAGGCGCCACATCACGTCCAAATAGGTTTCTCGGGAGCTATTCAATGGACGATAATGCAACCTCTGGGTTATGGAGAGTGAAACTGAATTGGGGACCGAGAAATTCGCAGCTTTACTCCCATCATAGGCTTGATCTGTCACGTTGAAGTAATTATTCCGATAGATACCCCAGCCCAGAATGTTTGTGCCAGGATCACGTTGGTCTTCGTAGTCTGCATCAGCGATTGCTCGAGCAGTCAAATGTAAATCATCGATGTGTAATTCTACACGAGTTCCACTATTTCTAGCATAGCACCTTAGAAAAATCCGCTCAATTACTATGTCATCGGAACCCCAGAGTGTGTTTGCGTCTTGCCAGAGGTTTCGTTCACTATATTGCCACGATCCAGTGGTGTTGAAACCTGCGACATTGATTGCTCCATACTGGGTCGAGTTAGTGCTAGGAGATGTACCACCATAACCCAGATAGTAATACATGTACATAGTATTTGTGAAATTTGTGAATTGGAAATACACGTGAGCGCTGTCAAGATAATAGACGTTGTCAAGATCGAGATACCACCAAAGTCCGAAATTCCCCTGGTTTTGGCTTGTCAATCGATAATTTGGAGAACTGTAGAAATACCCCTCGGAATCGAACCCCGTAGAGGTTGCTGTAACATTACAGCTTGATGCACCTGTGTGCGCCGTTGCACTTTGTTCCACGTAGCTATGGTCTGTATCGTAGGAGTTAAGCCATGGATTTTCTGATCCGCTTTCAAGATTTCCGTCTTGTATGGGTCCACCAATGTGGGTGGTTGTTCCGTTGATTAAGTAGACATCATCAAAGAAGGCTTTCACTTCGTTGTTTCCAATAGCTGAGAATGCATAGAGATAGATACCTCGTATCTGAAAGCTACCTGGTAGAGATCCACCAAAGGTAGGAATTGCAAGATAG
>JBHLNC010000310.1:0-3255 GCA_048937435.1 Promethearchaeota archaeon
TATGTATAATAGGGGACACAATACACAATCACCAGTGTGTGATTCCCCTTGCCGCATATCTGAATACTTTCGGCAAGGCCTCCCATCTCACTTTGTCTGAATCCCACCATGCACTTATCATCGGATGGAAGAACCATGACCTCGGAACTCGAAAAAATCGATGGCGTCGGACCCACCGTCGCCCAGAAGCTCGAAGAATGCGGCTTCCGCACCATCGAAGGCATCGCCGCCGCCTCTGTCAAAGAGCTCACTAGTCTCGCTGGCATCGGTGCTAGCACCGCCCAAAAAATTATCGAATCCGCTCAACGTCTCGCCAGCATTGGGTTAGAAACTGCAGATCAACTCTGGAAGAAACGCCAAACCATTGAACGCATCACTACCAACAGCCGTGAACTTGATGCACTTCTTGGCGGTGGTCTTGAAACCGGTTCGATGACTGAATTTGCAGGAGCCTTTCGTTCTGGGAAAACCCAGATCTGTCACCAAATCTGTGTTAATGTCCAACTTCCCCCAGACCAAGGTGGATGCGGGGCTAAAGCAGCTTATATTGATACAGAAGGTACTTTCCGCCCAGAACGTATCATCAACATGGCCCAAGCGAAAAACCTCCCCCCCAACCAAGCTCTCAAAAACATCATCGTCGGTCGTGCCTACAACAGCGACCACCAGATGCTTCTCGTCCAACAAATCCAAGACAATCCTCAATTCGAAAAAGTCCGACTTCTCATCGTCGACAGCCTCATTGGCCACTTCCGAGCTGAATACCTGGGTAGAGGAATGCTCGCTGAACGCCAACAAAAACTCAACAAACACCTCCACGACCTCCTCAGATTAGCTGAAGTATCCAACGTCTGTGTTGTGACCACTAATCAGGTACACTCCCAACCAGACGTCTTTTTCGGCGCACCTGATCGCCCTACAGGTGGACATATTGTGGCACATGCAGCTCAAACACGAATCTATTTACGCAAGAGCAAGGCGGAGCGACGAATTGCTACCTTAATTGACTCACCCTACCTTCCTGAAGGCGAGGCGCTGTTCACGATTGTTCCACAAGGTATTGCAGACGCATAGACAATCGACTGGCAGAATTCGACCTAAAAATCGCCAGCAGCTCTTATGAAGTAGAATCTTTCTTCAGTTCTTTTCCAATTCCGAATGCATCACCAATGCGTCTACCAGTTGAGTAGTAACCACGCGTTCCAGGATCGAAGTAGAAAGGTTTCATCTTGAGGGGATCAGGATTATTATTCGACGCTTGCACTGCAGGTTCCACTTTAGCATCAAGGATTTCACCAACAAATTGGGTGTGACGCCCAATTTCGAGAATATGTAAAAGTTTACATTCTAACACAAAGGGAAATTCGTCGACGTAGGGGGCATTAACAAGTTCGCTCTTTACTGGTGTGAGTCCCAAGGTTTCAAACTTGTTTTCTGTTTTACCCGATACTATACCGACATAATCGGCTTCTTTGACCATACTCTCGGAAGGAATATTGATGGTGAAGGCTTTCTGTTCCATGATATTGCCATAAGAGTAGGTTGCTTCTCGCAGAGCAATAGCCACACAAGGCGGTTTGGAACAGCAGATTCCACCCCAAGCCGCGGTCATCAAATTTGGCTTCCCAGCCCTATCATATGTACCGACTACGAAGACAGGTGTTGGATATGCCAAGGTTCCTGGACCTAACGAGACTTTCATTTTGATTTCAACCTCTAACAGAGTATACCACAATTTCAGGATTCTCTAACTTATTCTTTTGCTTCCTATGAAGAATAGTATCAGGCCGAGTACGAGTATTACTCAGAAATCATTATCGATGTTTTTCTATAGGTGTATACTCCATTTGCAATTGGAAATGTGATGGTCCAAAAAGTTCGATTCCTTTTTTCGTTCGCCACTGTGGAGCCGAAGGAATACCAATAACAGAAACTATACGTTCTGCCCTTAGTTCAGCCTTATCGATGGCTATTCCATCCCCGGTCTTGGCATCAACGACACAAATTGAATCCGGAGACGACACCAGGGGACTATTCTCAAACCAAGCTGCTAAATACTCATTTTTGAACCATATCCGTAACGTCCCTTCTTGTCCCTGCTTTTTTCCAGCATGAATTCTCCCTCTCAACTCAACATTTCCTGTGGTGAACCCACCTTCATCTTTGATTTGAACCTGGGTAATCGTACCTGAAAATATTCTGATTCCCCTCGTGACATTCAAAATTCGCTCAACCACATCCATCCCATCAGTGTGGGCTTCATTCATCGCCTGGCCAAGCTGGATACATCGTGTGACGGATCCACTAATAGCAGCTCGTCGGTAGTCACGACCCGAGGCGGGACAGCGAGCCACACCCACAGTGCCACCTGAGGCAATCGCTACGTGTCGAGCTATCACTTCAGCCCGGGCATCATCTACAGCGTTATTTAGGATGAGAAAGTCACCAAATGGTGAAACCATGCTCAGTGGGGTTATTGGCAACTCAGCGAGGTTCGTCGTTGAGATAGCAATTTCAGGCTTCGCTCGACCACAACAATCTCCATCGATGAATGCTTTTCCCATCTTTGCGCCTACATACATGGGGACTATCCCGTTACCTGGTCCAATCTCAGTGGCAATAAAGCCAAAGGGTTCACGACCAAGATGTTCTGCTAGTCGCTGAGCGGCTTCAACATAAAGATCAGTCGGAATTCGTGGAAGATTGGCTACTGCCTTCAGAGCGGTTGCACTGACTCCACCACCTACACTCCCCACAATGAAAATGAGTTCGTCATCAGGTATCTCATTTAGCGTCACCATTCGGAAACAGTCATCACGTTCATAGATTTCCGTGATCCGTTTCCGTGCGGTACCCTCACTTCCCCCACCACCACACGCTAATACCTTTGCACCCATAATGTAATGATTTACATCATTAAGGGATAGCTGCTTCATAGATTCAACTCCTAAATTTTGTAGATCTATTTGTTATTAGTAATCTTAATTTCCTACGAAATTAAATGATATCTAGGAAAATTGCTGAGGGAAGGGAGTTATGCCTGTAAATGGGCTTGTTATAGTTCTTCTACTCATTTTTGGAATTTTTGTCATTTTAGGCATTATATTCCTTGCTTGCAAATACAATCTTTGCAAAAAGTTGTAAAAACGAGTTAGGGTTCCTGCCTAGTCTAGAAGTCATTTTTCACCTGTGATGGTTTGGATGTCCGTGATGTCTTGAGTAACTTCCAAGCAGCCTAGGTACTCACCACTTTGG
>JBHLNC010000311.1:0-3202 GCA_048937435.1 Promethearchaeota archaeon
GGTAATTCCTGTGAGAGAAAATCCCCGACGCGGCACCATTAATTTTTCTTTGGTTGAATCAAATCAAGTGATGTCGTTAATTTTGTGATTGTATTTTTCAGTGATTTGAAGGAAAAATCTGTATGAGAAGTATTGAGTTCTTTCTCAAGTTTTTTGAACACACGTTTACAACGTCGAGAAAAGCTAAACCAATTTTCTGTCGAATTAAAAATTGCATAAAACTTGTTATATTGTCGATTTCGAGTCACGTATTGACTTATCTGTTCTACAAGTGGGTTTTGATCTTTGATTAGATTAGTTTTAGGAGGTTCATTTTGAGCAAGTGGAAAGACGTCCGTTAGCTCTAATGGAACGAGACCGAAGTAAGGAGAAAGAAAAAGAATGTCAAAAATGCTTAGACTCTGGGATGAGGCCCGTTCAAATTGGGTTTTGAAGCGTTCAAATGTTTTTGCAGAATTATACGGTCGGGTTTGTGGTGCAGAAATTAATAGAAGATTTTTCCGCTTTGGTATAGGAGGAGTATAGCTAGTCATGCGAGTTTTGTGTCGAATTATTTCTGGTTGAGAGAGTGACCATTGGCTTGTGATGAAGATGGCTTTTTTCTTAGTAACTGGAGAAAACTTCTCGAATAGTTTATGATATGATGTGAATTTCTTCATGGCGTCGACTAATGTAGGATGACTGCTTAGTCTACTTTCTACAAGGCGCCAAAGTCGCCCCTCGCGAATGGCTGCTTTGATTCTAATTATCTCTTGTTGACAGATTCGGAGATTGTGCTCAGCTAAAACTTGAATTCTTTCTTTTTTCTCTAGTTGTTTGATTTCAGAAACGGTGAATTGACTACATGTTGGACAAAAGCAAAAATCGTCTTTGATTTCTTCAAGCTTGAATGTGCCCTCGGAAGAAAGAATACGATCATGTTTTGCGAATAGGGCATAAGCTGCCGAATCAAACATATCACAACCCATAGCTACGATTAGGGGGAAAATCAGCGGATGTCCCGCACCGAATAGATGCACTGGCTTATTTGTAGGAATATTCCTCTTGGCAGTCAAAACCAAGTCAACGAGTTTATCAAATTGATACTGTTCCATGAGTTGAGTGGGACTACCAATAGCAAAAATGGAAAAATCAAGTTTATTGATTTCTTTGGCGCATTTCTCAACCAAGTCAATGAATGTTCCGCCTTGGATGGGACCAACCCAAAGTATGTTGGTTTTTGTTCTGTGATTTATTGAATCTCTTGCACGGCGTATGGTTTCTTCAACCGTTTCCTGTGCTTCGTTGTAAGCGGCGTTTCCCCCTGTGGGAACATCTAAAATTACAGCGATATCGGATTGGATTTTTTCTTGGAACTGGATAATTTGAAGCGGTGTTGTATTTACGTCCCCATAAACAAGAAGTTGATAGGCCCCCGAGTCTGTCATGATTGTGCCGGGATAGTCTAGGATCTCATGGATTGACCCTTCTTGTTCGGTTTTTGAAAGTAAATAGGCATTTGTAATTATCGTTTCACAGTTGAAATCATCAAACATTCTTCGGGGCGGAATGAGAACCCGGGTTGGGTGTACTACTGGAATAAAGGTTGGAGTCTCGACTATCCCAGTTTTGGTTCGAAATCGTGAGATTCGAGCGAGTAAATCCTTATGGATAATTTCAATCATAGTTAACGCAAGTTTTATGTGGACTCTTCTTCAACTTTTGCCTGCTGCTCTTCTACAAATCGCGTATACACCTTTCTAACTCGATCGGCGAGCGGGCCAGTTCCTTCAACTCCTTGCTCAGTAACCCTAACTTTATTGAGGATAACAATTACCCGTGCATCTTCAAGAAATCTAACCTCACCAGGCGGAAAGAGCGTCTCAAATTGTTGTGCTAAACCTTTCAAATCAAAAGGATCCTCTGTTTTTACTAGTTCGAGAATTGTGTGACCAGTAATAACAATCCTATGATATAAGGTTCCTTTTGAATCACGGGCATCAGCTAGCACAACACTTAGTGTAGTTGGGTCATACCCGCGCATCTTTCCTGTAAGGGTTCTCCCTGTATTTGTACTTACAACAACTGTTGCTCCTATCAACGATGCAAGCTCTTTGAAAAAATGTCGAGCCCCTGTACTTTGTGCCATACTCAGTTCTCCAGAGATTGTTTTGTTTAGTGATTATCTGTCCGTTTTTATATGTTGTTCAAACGCATTATGATACAATAGAAGCTACTTCGCCGAGGTTTATTTTGTTAGTAATGAGAACAATTCAACTCGAATTATCCATAGAAGGCTGATAAAGTGGGTTTCCCATGCAGTATCGAATACTTTCAGCCTCCTGTCTCTGTGAACTCTCAACACGCTAGAACGGACATCCACATCCCTTGACGCTTATCAAGTCTACATTTGACCGGATTCTATTATGCCAAAAGTCTGGTTAAGAATTGTTGCACTTTGGGACATTAGAGTCGCCCGAAGTGATACAAACAATGGAGGATTTACACTGTAGTGAATGTACAGGACAGCCGATACTAACAAATGGCGAATACGTTTGTTCTCATTGTGGTTTGGTCCTAGCGCGCCAAGTGGTTAATTCGTCATATCAGATGTATAAAGAAGAAGGAAGTTCGTCTTCCCATGGTAAGAGCTATGTTGCTCTTGGGCAAAGGTCGGTCATGGTCGGTGGGATGGGAAGCTTCATAGATTACCAATCCAGCCGCTTTTTCTACGACAAAACGGGTAGACCATTAACTCCTCGAAACCAGCGGTTGTTTCGAAGGCTAAAGTTTGATTATAACCTCCGTCTTCGAATTGCCAAACGCGAAACAACTTATCGTGCCTTAAGATCCTTGGGTAGAGTGGCAGAATTGCTTTCTTTACCAGATAGTATCAAGGATAAAGCAGCATACTACTATCAAAAGATAGACAGGAAACTTGAAAACGAAGATATCACAAGCCATCTCACCCTTATGGCCTATGGATTAATGTTAGCAGTTCGTGAATCGAAAGAAAACGCACCTATCACTTTGCAGGAAATCGCAGATGCATTTCAGAAACTTGGTCACAGAGTGACTAGTAGATCAATCATTCGCCAAGCACTTTCAGTAAAGGACAAGCTTCCGCTTGCTCCTGCAAAGAGAAGGAGCGAAGACTATCTTCAGCGGATAGTATCCCAGACCGTTCATCACCCCACAATACAACTGAGATTACGTCGCGCAG
>JBHLNC010000312.1:0-3180 GCA_048937435.1 Promethearchaeota archaeon
TTGGCAATCCGTGATGAGACCGGTCGATCCAGACTAG
Source organism: Promethearchaeota archaeon (assembly GCA_048937435.1). Lineage (GTDB taxonomy): Archaea > Asgardarchaeota > Hermodarchaeia > Hermodarchaeales > Hermodarchaeaceae > Hermodarchaeum. The sequence continues at coordinate 38 of JBHLNC010000312.1, forward strand.
TATTATGGGACGAACAAAGTGAATGGTTTAGGAAATTATCGGTAAATGATAAAATTCGAATAGAAAGTGGATATGTACGAATGGACCGAAATAACGAACCTGAATTACATTTAGGTCGTCGGGGACAACTACAACAACTTAGTGCTACCGACCAACAGCCTGAAGATCGACCTTCAGAGCCACAAGCTCTGAAAGATCTAGCAGCTGGTGATTTTCCAAGTGTAATCGGTGTTGTAGTCATAGAAAACCAAGGCGTGCGAACATTCACACGACGTGATGGGCAAGAAGGTAAGCGCCTTGTCTTCATTTTTGCCGATGAAACAGCCAAAGTTCGTGCGGTTGCGTGGGGTCAAGCCGCTGAAAAACTCGCTGATGTTGAAGTGGGCACTAAACTTCTTTTGGAAGGGGTTAATTGTCGTGTTGGGCTTCGCCAGGAATTTGAAATCCACATTAACGAATTTTCCCAAGTAACACGCAATCCTCCTAATCTCGAGATCAAAAGCCCTTCAAATGATTTTATCAGTTCTGGAAAACCTGAAGTGCCTGACCAAATCTTAGCAAATGTGACGGAAGGCAACTTTGTGACAGTGCGTGGAACCGTTGTCCAAGTAATCCATCAAAAATCGGTATATGACTCATGTCCCAAGTGTTTCAAAAAAGTAACAATCAGTAATTCAACAATTACGTGTCCCAAATGTGGCAAAATTCCAAAATCCGAACCCCGATTAATCGCTAAAATCGTCATAGACGATGGAACAGAAAACATTCGTGCAAGTCTTATTGGGAACTCTGCGGAGAAACTCTTTGGAATGAGCGGAGAGGATGCCAAATCAATCATTGAAGAATCTGGAAACGAAGATGAACCAGTGCGACGTGTAGAAGACACTCTGCTTGGGAAGGAACTAAATTTATCTGGACGAATTAATTTGAATAACTTCTCAAACCAGCTAGAACTATCAGTGAATGACATTTCAGATGCAGATCCAATTGAGACAGCTAACCAATTGCTGAGTGATCTTAAACGAAAAACCCAAAGGTAAAGTCGTACTAATAATCCTGAGAATTATATAACATGCCGTAATACAACTAATGAGGTTATTCAAATGGGTCGACGACGAAGAAAAACTACTCCACGACGTCCTATCCGTACAATTCCTTCTATTTTCAATTGTCCTAAATGTGGACGTAACGCTGTCCGTGTTGAGCTGAACCGAAATATTGGCCAAGCAACAATTCATTGTGGAAACTGTGACGTTCAAGCCACAATTGCCATTACTCCTTTAACAGAACCAGTCGATGTTTATGGTGAATTTGTTGATATTTGTGCAAACCAACCATCAACCGTCACAAAAGCAACAGATGCTCAACTTTCATCCGAATAGTAAGCTTTTTCATTTTCAGGATTACTTACTCCCCTCTCAAAATATGACTAGAAACCGTTGGTGTGTATGAAAATCTGTTGTGTCATTCCCGCCTATCAAGAATCCCGTGCCATTGATCGAGTGATAACAATTGCACAGAAGTATTGCAATCATGTTGTTGTAGTAGATGATGGTAGTACCGATAACACAGGAAAGATAGCCGAATCTAACGGTGCCACAGTGCTCAGGCATCCAACGAATCTTGGAAAAGGCGCAGCACTACGGACTGGTTTTAATTATACCGTAAAAGAACAATATGATGTCACAATTACACTTGACGGCGATCTCCAACATAATCCCCATTCTATCCCACGGTTCCTTGATAAAATCAAACAAGGTTATGACATCATAGTTGGATCACGTTTCAAAACGCAATCAGAAGATATGCCCTTTGCTCGAAAGTTAAGTAATCTTATCACAACCACTGTCCTCAGAGTGATCTTTAAAGTTCCCGTAACAGATTCACAATCTGGGTATCGTGCTTTCAAAAGGAGGGTTTTAGAAACAATTCCTGTTCGTGATAATGGATTTGCTGCTGAGACTGAAATTCTCATCGATGCGCAACGAGCAGGCTTTCTGATTTCTGAAGTCCCCATTGCCACCAGTTACGGGGAAGAAGAATCGAAAATTCGTGCCGGTCGTGACATTAGTCGGTGGCTAGCAACACTAGGCCAGTACCTCTTTTATCGCCCGCGTTTCTTGAGCCAAAACGAATAGATGAACAAAGCCATACCAACAATTAACACCAAAGTAATAATGAAAATCAAGAAAAGTGTGGGATCTTGGACAAAGGACGCAGACAACCAGCTGAATATATTCAGCCACAAGATGGAATTATCCAGAGACTGGAACCAACTCTGATTAGTGCCGACACATGACGTATCAGAAAACATTGTATTTGAAGTACACAATACTACTCGCGAACTGTTAACCCAAAAAGCCGCCAACCAACCAGGTTGACCATGAATGGTTTCTTCATTAATATTAACGGCTTGTGAGGTTTCAGCACCTGTTGAGATGATTAAACCGGAGGTCTGTTCCCTCAGTGAACCGCCTGCCACCAGCACCGAATTGATATTCGCACCTATGGTTGCACGAAGCGGGTCTAAAGTTATGAATGACTGATTAACTTGAATATTATATGGCAAGAGTAGTGAATTATTGAGATCGTATATTGCATCGCCTTGTATCTCCTCGTCATCAGTAACTGTGGAAAATTGAATCCGTGGTTCTGAAATCCCTTGAAGAATGTCATTTAGTACCACAGGATTTCCAATACGCCTATCTGCAATCTGAAAATCGCATAATAGGAATAAAGAACCTCCTCTGTTCACAAAATTGCTAATGACCTCAAGTTCTGCAGTAGTGTACTCTTTTCCTGGATTTGAAATAACCAGAATATGTGAACGTGTCAGATTCTCTGCAGATAATTCACCTTCCGTTAGAATCCGTACGAAATATTCAGGTCGATTACTAAGAACATAAACGGCTTCTGTGAAATTCTGATTCGCTGGGCTGAATAGCTGATCATGGCTAAAATCAAAAACAATTGTAATTTGCCCTTCTTCACTTTGCGAGGCTACGCTTCTCGTTGGGGAAACGAGTACTATAAGGAAAATCATTAGTCCGACAATGATTTTGTGGCGAGACGTAAGAACCATCTAACGGATTCACCTGCAAGTGATAGGCTGATTTGACAAGTATTAAACTTTAAAGCCTTTT
>JBHLNC010000313.1:0-3173 GCA_048937435.1 Promethearchaeota archaeon
ACATAGAAACGGTTACAACGGAACCATGTCGTTATACCTTCCACCAATTAAACCGGGGATTACTTGTCATATGTAGTGCAAAAAACTTCAATCAAATCACATTAGAAATAATCATTAAACGAATCTCACAATTATTTGTAACAAAATATCGTGACCGACTGTTACACCCACAACCTGCAGCAATAGTTGCGCCAAACCTTAGTAAACATATAGACAGGATTTTTAGAGAAACAATTACCCATATCTCTAAACACAATGTTGAGGTAGTAAGCTAGCAAACGCGCGGAATTGCTTCTGCCCAAGGATGTTGTATAATACGTGACCCTCCCACTTCAGTTTTCATAACTACAAGACCCGGGCGTTCCTTTCTCGCTTCTCCAATAATTTGCGCCTCTTTTCCATATTTTGTCTGTTGAATGATCTTCAACATAGCATCAGCATATTCTGGATCAACGGCGATAAGCGCTTTTCCTTCACAGGTTACCTGTAGTGGATCAATTCCAAGCATTTGACTTGCTGCTAGCACTTCTCTTCGGTAGGGTAGTTTGTCTTCTTCTATCCATATACCAATTCCAGATTTTTCCGCAAATTCGTTTAAAGCCGCAGCAAGACCTCCGCGTGTGGGGTCCTTCATCGCGTGAATCCCGCCAACTTGTAATGCTGGCTGGACTAAAGACCATAGAGGTGCAACATCTGACACTAAATCGGTTTCAAACGATAACCCCTCACGATTGGCTAAGAGTGCAATACCATGGTCGCCAATAGTTCCTGTCAGTATTAACTTGTCACCGCTTTGAACCTGACTATCGGTAATCACTTTTCCACGTTCTACTAAACCCACTCCCGTTGTACAGATTATTAGTTGGTCTACTCCCCCCTTTGGCATAACCTTCGTATCCCCTGCAATAACCGCGACTTGGTCCTCTTTTGCGGTCATTGCCATCGATTCTAAGACTTTTTCGAGCTGGCTAATGGGAAACCCTTCTTCAATAACTAAAGCACTAGTAATCACCAATGGACGGGCCCCCATCATAACGACATCATTAATAGTGCCAGCCGCGGCTAGCGAACCAATATCTCCTCCAGGGAAGAATAATGGAAACACAGTATGACTATCTGTAGAAATTACCAGATCGAATTTTTCTAGTGGAATCGTTGCTCCATCATCTGATTCGGGTAGCCCAACACCATTCGCAAATCGGTTAAGCTCAAAATGTGGAAAAATCACATTTTTGAGAAACTGGGCCATAGCACGACCGCCAGCACCATGAGCAAGTTCAACAAGCGCTTCTTTTGTGGGCATTGCCATCACAACCAAGTTGACTTGTATGAAGTCTCAAATTACACTTGCCTTTAGTTCTTTGTGATAATCGGGTACGGCGAAATGTTTATAGCTCATTATCAGTGTCTCGTGACAAACTGAGGTCACGAAAATGCCACTATGGCAAGGCAAGTCAAAACGATATCCCAGCAGTGCACGACGCCGATCTTCACGGAAACACCGCAAATATGAAAGAGGTAGCCAGGCTACCGAAACGGTCATGGGCGACAAGAAATTACGAAAAAAACGTGCACAGGGAGGAAATTACAAGTTCCGCCTACTAGCCGCATCCTATGCTAATCTTACTGACAAAACCACGGGTAAATCAGAAAAGGTCAAGATTATTCAAGTCTTGGAGAATCCTGCGAACGTTGATCTTGATCGTCGTGGAATTATTACCAAAGGCGCAACAATCGAGACTGAAAAAGGAAAAGGAATAGTTACCAGCCGTCCAGGGCAAAGTGGCGTAGTCGATGCAGTGAAGACGGATTAGGAGTTACTTCTCTTTTTCTTCAATTTCTGCTTGAATGTCCTTCACAACACATTCTCGTCCTTGGCTGACTTCAACATCTTTTGATTCACATTTCGGGCATTTTAGAGAAGACAGAATATCATAGAGCGATCCTTTCTGTGTGACATTTGATTCAGTACTACATCGTTTACAACGAATTTTTGTGGGCAATGGCTCAATTTTTATTTTCGCTTTTTCTGCAACGGTCCCCTTAGATGCGATTTCAAGACCAAAAAGTAGTTGATCGTGGTTTAGCATTGATAGTTTCCCAATTTGAAGAGTGATTCCAAGAACTCGGATTGCTCCGTAGCTTTTGGCTGCCTGTTTTACGGCTTCAATGATGTTTACTGCTGTCGAAAATTCATGCATTATGACCAATTCATTTCCCAACAACTTTTCAAGCTTGTCCACTCACCAAGATGAAAACCTTTTTTGCCAGGCATTAGGGTTAAGGATGCGGTTTAGGATGAGAAAATCAGGAAACTATTACATATATCCAGCATACTTTGAAGCGAATCGAAGTCGGCATTCGGGACGACGTGTTCCAAAGAAGCTAGCCTTATCCAGCGTTGATACGAAAATGATTGCCAGCGCAGCTCAACGTATGAATCTAGAGCATACCGTCGAAAAAGAAGCAAGATTTCCTTGTAGCTGGTGGAGTACACCTGGAGTTGTTCTTATCAAAAAACAACCCAATCAGTCAAAAACTCAATTGCTAAAAGAATTGGCGAAAATCATGAAAACCTTGAAGGCTGCAGGTGCAAAATGAGTTCAAAACCTTGGATTTTGTATGAAAGTTCGACAACTTTCGAAGTAATGTAGGGTTGTTGTGGTTTTCTCAGGAGAGGTTACAAAGGACAACGTTGCAGCGCAGAAAAGCAAGCAAACGTTTTTAAGTGACGGTCCGTTTCTCACCTTCTAATCTCCTCCCACGACCCATTCTGGCCTTCCCAGGAGTCGATCTGCTGCAAGGAATTGGTTACGTCCTACATTTCTCTGCGCAAGGACATATCGTTGCGCGCCTTAACGAGGCTATACGACTAGGGACACGCTTATTTTCCTCCCACTCGAAACCGATTGGTCGAGTCATCGATATCTTTGGTCCAACTATTCAACCGTTTGCTGCTTTGAAACCCGAGTCAAAAATCACAGACGATTTAGTGCCTCCTGGGACAACTCTCTTCGTGAAAAAGGCTACCAAAGGAGGCTTAGGGAAACGACGAAAGAAGTAAGTGCTTCTACACTCGCTCATTGCCCGGACTGTGGTACTACCCGTCTAGTGAAGGATTATTCGAGAGCAGAAATCATCTGCATGAACTGTGGACTCGTTCTAACCGATCG
>JBHLNC010000022.1:0-12917 GCA_048937435.1 Promethearchaeota archaeon
TTTATTGGGTGGTTCTCGTTTAAGTGGCGTCATAACTAATACCCCATTTGGAGTTCATCGTATGCACGTTGAGCGGCTTCAACGTTCGTTTCGATAACCTTCTCTGGAAGATCTGCCAAACCTTTACGAATGGCATCTTTCACACTTTTAATTGTAACAATATTCGTGGCTCGTGCTACAGCTCCTAACATAATTGTGTTAACCACTGCAATACCAGCAACCAAAATCCCCACGTCAAGAGCAATTTTCGTCGCGTCCACAGTAGAAATTTTACCCTTGAGCTGGACGTCTTTAGGGGATCGAGGAGTGTTAATGACGACATAGGTGTCTTCGTTCATCCCTTCCTGAACGCTCGGAATCTCGAGCAGTGTTTCATCAAGAATTACTATGGTTTCTGGTTCGTAGATGTAACTGTGGATTCGGATGACTTCATCCGCGATTCGTGTGAAAGCCATCACTGGAGCCCCTCTTCTCTCGGCACCATAATGTGCAAAAGCTTGAAAGTGTTTATTTTCCATTCGAGTGGCGTCACCTAAAATTTTGGCACCGGTGACAGCACCCTGACCACCACGTCCATGAAAACGAATCTCAAAAAGTGAAGGCATACTTCACATCATCAAGAGTTTTAGTTTATTATGTTTTTCATGTACTAGCAATTCTCATTTTCTTAATAGTTTTAATCACCTTATCTACTGTGTAAGAAAGACCATGGTGATCAAAAATGATCTCAGCGATTTTTCCAAATGACTCTCCTTGATCACGCAGAATTTTCATTTGGTTTGCGACTTGATAAGGTACTGATCTCCTTTTCTGTTTTCTTCTAGCCTGTATCATTAAAGCTAGTTTATTGGCATTCTTTTGGCGAATCTCGGCAAATAGAAAAAAGGGCAGCTCCACTGCGCGAATGATACTTTCCTGTTTTCTTATGATAGTCTTCTTATCAGTTGAACTGGCTTCGATTTCAAACGTTTTTAATAGTTCTCTGAAGAATTGACTATTGATATATGAGGAAATATCGATTCTTTGCCCCTTGATAGTTGCACACCCATCGCCATCCGTTATCCCTTGAAGAAATTTAAGTCGGATTTTATAAGGCGCTGTTAGAAGCCAATTGGCATCTATCAAATTAGAGCTTGTTTGTTCGTGTATTCCTAGTCCAAGACAACTCTGTAACATCCATGTTATCAAAGGACTACGTTGAGAATACCAGTAGAACGATTTATGTTCAAGGTGATCTTGTTTTTCAGCGAGAAGTCTAGCTCTGATACCAATTTTACTTAAGAATAAACAAGTAGCTTCACCAACTTGCTTACTCCATTTGTGTTTCTTAGATAATCTAAGATTCAATCCTGTTGATATCAAACTCTTTCTGGGTTTCTGTGCATCACTTACACATATCCCTAAAAGATAGGCAAAGGCTTGCTCTTTGTTAAAGTCACCGAGATATTGCACGTCTTGTTGGCTGTCCTTCTTTTTTTTAGTGTTAATTTGCCCGAGAACTAATTCAATCTGTTCCCATGTGTTCACCCTTATCGGAGCTTGAATAAAATTTGATGGATGAAAGCCGCGTCCTGGTGCTATTTTCAAAGGCAGCCATTTATTTCCAAGTTCGGGGTTCACGTCTGGTACTCGATTGGCGAGATTCACTAGGCTAGGTCTTTCCTGATTAGCGACCCACTGCCTGACTCTTTCATGATGTGTATTAACTTCGTTAGCAATGTCTGAAATAAAACCTCCATCTTCTAAGAGTTCTAAAGCACGAAAATATTTGTCACATTGGATTATTCGGAATTTAAAATGACTTGAATTGATAATCTCTTTTGCAAAATAGTAATTAGAAATTCTGTTTTTGACATCATTACTTGAGTAGATATTGCAGTTTTTGGCGAATATTTTTCTGAGGAGGATTGATGCCTTTGACTTGGAGATCGCCTTTTCGATCATGTAATAGAGACGAGGTCTTACACCTAGTCTTACAAATCGGTGAACTAATCTATGCCTAGCACCAATTTCATCGATTAGACTAGCCAAACCATCTTTGCGAAGCTGATCTCTTTCTCTTAGTTTTATGAATAGAGCTAGATGTATTTCAGCTTCGGAGGCTAATTTAGAAAAGTTTGCATTGCGTTTTATACCAGGATATTCTTGTGAAATAATTTCGTGTAGCTGTTTCTTGCATGAAATGGAAGTTTGACCAATTCTAGGTTTCCATACATTAATACTAATCAAAGAATTATTTCACATCATTAATTTCCAGTAGCAAAACTAAAAAAACTACAAAAATAGATTCGAGAAAACTTTGATAAATTATTACCCATAAATCAAGATCGATTACTTAGGGTAGGTTGTTTTTAGTAATTCTTTATGGGTTTCGGACTGATTCTATCCTGTATTCTAAAAGGATTATGAACGGTTAGGTAAAAAGTGGTATTGGAAGAACGAAGAGGAGCAGGGCAAGGGAAATTAGAAAGGCAATCGTATAGACTGCCACTCCTACTCTTTTTGCCACATTGGCTGAAACCGGAATAAGACTAGTGAGTTTTTCTACAGTTCCTACTCCCATGATCCTTAGCGGTTGAGTCTCGCCTTGAAATATTTCGACAGTTCCTGGTTCAAGGTGGGAACGGGCTTCCTCGACGAGTTCTGTAATCAATGAGATTAAATCAGAATGGGGAATTTGCTCTCCAATGGGGCTATATCCATTTTTGGAAGATACCACCGCTGTTTGGTGCGTATCAGTTGTCATTACCTCAGCTGCATCAACAAAATGTGGAACAAGTGCATGCACAATTTTTTCGCGTAACCCGACGACCATATTATTTCCATCAATAAGGACATATGCCATCTTTTGTCCAGCAACTTCAACAACAAATACACTAATGCCTTCTGATCCCATTCCCTGTGCTTCAGTAAATCCAGTTTTCCTTTTTATTGCCAAGCCAATGTTAGGCTGACCACGCTTCTTTTTCAGGGCTTCACGGGTTACTGATACAGCAGCTTTAATCATATCTGAAACTAATTCGGAATCTTCATGCACTGATTCTTTGAGCGTACTCATGCAATTATGCGTATCAATGAGAACAACTCTCTTCACATGTTTCGTAACTTCTGTGGTTATTCTTGCTCCTACTGTCAAACTAATGTCATCCATTTCAATAGGTGAACGAGTCAAAAGAAGAACGGCCGTATCACCGAAAATTTGGCAACCTGCCTTTATTGTACCTGAAGAAGCACGTACGAATTGAGTTACATCTTTTACTGGTGATGTTTGTTCATAGGCTTCATGGATCATATCCATAAATTTTGTAACTTCGTCTTTCGAAACCAGATTTAAATCATGTGTGGCTGTACCATGAGGGGCACAGGCAGTTGCCTTCAGAACTTCCCGTCCCCATTCACCGATTCTCTCAGGAAGGTTACTACTCCCTGTGTTTTTGAAGGGTCCTGGGTGCACACCCGGAATGACTTTCACTAAGTATGGTTTCTTATTGGCTGTTGAAAATTTCAACACTGAAAACGGGAGTACTTTCTCTTGTCCTATTTCTGTTAGAATTCGTTCCATGAGATCCGCCTTATCTTCCATCCAAACCTCAAGGAAACCGCGAAAGAGTTGTATTCCATCGACATTGAAGGATTTCTTCAAAGGACGCCCTACTGCTGCGAGTAGGATGCTTGTGGCGCATATGAAGGTTAAGGCACAGAGAAAATAGATTATTAGAAATGTCCACCAAGAAGATGAAATAATCAATGCGGGCTCTGTCCCAATATACATTAAGATACACGTTGTTGGAAAAATTAGTGAGAGCAGGATTCCCCTTATGACATCAACTCTACTTGTACTCAACACAATTAGGAGAAATATTGCTGATGTGAATGCAGCGGCTAAAATTAGGTTTCGAAGGTAAAACATTGTGGTAAGTCCGCCACCTGCTGAAGGACCATAGTTCCATTTTAACAGGATTTCAATTGCCCATCCAACAAGTGTTGACAAAAACCAGACTATCAGTAGTACCGCTACCGCAGTGGTTATGACTCCAAGAAGGCGATGCCTGTTGAGTATTCCTCCTCCTCGTGTGCTCGCCCAAAGTGTTAATATCGTAATTATCGCAGCGGGGATTGTGATTAACAATCCTCGGAGGGCACCGGTAAGAAAAACATACACCATAACAGGGTGTCCGATGTTTCGTAGAATCTCAGTAATTCCACCAACAAGAAGTGATCCCAATACCATGATAACTACTTGAGTGCGATCTCTTGGCAGACTGAAGAGTCGTCTGTACAAAGAGATGGTGCTTTTTACATTCTCACTCATGGTGTGTCGCTCGATGATTCGTCTTCACAGAGATTATCACTGGTAGACTATTCTTTGAAAAGTTTTATTGCGGCTCTAGGATATTCCGACACAAATGAGAATTTGAATCGGCTTCTTTTTATCTAGCAAACAAAGTTGGACATTTACCACGAAGGCATTCACCACAGCGTGAACACTTCTCTCTGATAATGGTAGCCCGACCTGAATCAAGCGAGATTGCATCATGTGGACAGAGTGATTGACAAGTTCCACAGGCTGTGCATAGTAAACCTCGAAGTACAGTTTTTACTATTTGCTCCGCTTCTTTCTCAGTGATATTACCTGAAATTGTAAACAATCCACTTTCGAAGAAGAATGCTTTGATGGGGTTTTTCTCATTCCTTATCGTGAGTTCCAGTATCATTCGGTCCAAATCGAGGACAACATCTCCTATGGTAGGAAGAAATGCAGCAGCGATAGTAAGATCAATCGGAGTTGTGAATTGTCCTTTAATGAGTGCTTCTTCGGTGTTTTCATCGGTTGTCAATGAAAGGTTGTAGGCTATCACTCCTTTTGGTTGACTCAATTCATAGGAGGGCAATTCTATCTCCATTTTATCCGCAAGTTCTCTAATCTTTTTGGGAGGGGTTTTCCAGCGCCAGAATCCATGCTTTAACCATTTCTTACTGAGCCCTTCTTTTTGGGCAATCTTTTCCGCCGTTGATGTCCATCGGCTCCATTCGGTAGGAAACCGAGAGGCAATTATTTCAAACTCGCTCATTGTTGATGCTGGACAAAACATGCAGCCAATTCTTTCGAATCCTTCTTGATAGAGCGGATTGTAGGGGGCCTCTTTTTGAAATATGTAAAGCCAAATCATCATTGCTGTCCAATTGTGAATGGGGCTAGCTCCAATCTGATTTGGTACCCAAGGATTCTTCCAAATACGTCTACTAGCAGATCGTCTATGGGATTCATAACGTCGTTGACCAATGAAGCTTAAGCATCCTTGCGGGAAATGGGCATCAATAAGTTGACTTGTTGGACCAAGTTTGACGGATTTACAGCAAACCCGATAATCACGAGCTACAAAACCATAGAGCTCAAGCACTCGGAAAAATTGTTCTTCATCAACATGTTTGACTAACAGTTGATTGTCTAATCCTAGTTCTGAAATCACGTTGGCTACGTTTTCTGACGTTTCCGGGAATTCGATTCCAGTATTGATAAACATAACATGAAACGACTGGTCAGGGAGCGCTTTTCTAACTAGGAGAAGAACAGCCAGACTATCCTTGCCACCCGAAAAAGCCACAACATTTGGGAGGTTATAACTTTGACTTGTGTGCTGTATGAATGCGACTGCCTCTTTTTCGATGTTGTGGAGTAAATGATTGTTTGCTTCTAGCATCTGTTCTTGGGTTTGTCCTCCAGGTAAAATTTCTGCTTCACGAGGTTCAGCTTTGTAACGTTTTTTAACGGCTATCCCTCGTCCTTGGGATTGCATTTCTTTGCCTGACATCATGGCATTTCCGACAAGGACTGCTAAGCCCTGTTCGGTGACGCCAATTACAATTTCACCTGGCTGGATTGAAGGATCAGCGGATTTAATTCCTGGTCGTAGAAGGTTGGCTCCGCGAACAATGTATTCTACGGCGGTATCTTCTATCACTACTTGTTTGTATTTGGTTAGTTGTACTAATCGGCGAGCTCCTTCCAACTTCGGAATGAATTCCCAAAATAAGGTATCGACTTGGAACCGATGAAGCCCGATAATCTGACCATCTATTATCACTTCTTCACAACAATCTAGGTCTGGAATCGCGTTTAGGAGGACAATTTTCTCATCTGGTAGAAGTTGTTGAGCGACACTTCGATCGTATTGTCTGGAGATTGTATCGATTAGTTGATTGCGATCATGTTGAAATGCTGGACGTGCATCACCTGGTGGTGTTACTTTGACGGGTCTTGTTTGCCCTTTACAACGCCCACATTTTCTTCCTTTAGCTATTGGGACATTACAATAATCACACCATGCCAGTAAAAGGGGTCCTAAATATGGCTTCTTTTTCTTCGTTTTCATCGTATCTTGCCATTCAAGGGATTTCTGTGGGTAAAATAAAAACTCTTGTTTTACAATATCAGCCGCAATTATCGCATAATTAGACCTTGAACCTCTTTCCAGGTCTCTTCTCGAAGACGCTGTACATCAGCAATGGAAATCTCTTCGGCCTCTTTGATTGTATTGGATAGTTGAATCACATTGCCTACTGCAGTTATGTTGGTAACGTCGACAGGTAATTCGACACCCAAACCTTTCACCTGCAATTCAACTTTACCAGGGGGAAGAGTAATACGGAGGCTTCGGACAATACCAATCCGTCGCGCGCTGCCATCAATAACTTCCTTTCCAATGATGTTACCTGGCATAGTTAATTCGTAAACCTCTGCTTCAGCCATTGAAGGTACACTCGCCTTGGACATAAATGACACACTCCAAATCCAATAAGACGTGGAATATTAGAATATAAATGCGGGTAATAAAGTGATTTCAAACAAGAATTTACATCATTAAATTAAAAATGTGCTGCGATTGGCATGTCAGAGACGGAATTTATCCAACATCCGCTCATCAAACCCAACTCAATCACTAAAAGGCTATATCAAGAGACTATCATTGGAAGCGCGGTCAAATGGAATACCTTAACTGTGCTTCCAACGGGTGTTGGTAAGACTGTAATAGCAATTCTAGCTGCAGCCTATCAATTACGGAAATATCCCAACTCAAAATGCGTTATTCTTGCTCCCACCAAACCGCTTGTTCTCCAACACCACCAAACTTTCCAAGATTTTATGCAAGTCCCCTCGGAAAAAATGAAAATAATTACTGGTGAAGTGAATCCCAAGAAACGTGAAGAACTTTGGAATCAAAGCCAAATTGCCTTTATGACTCCCCAAGTCTTACAAAATGATCTTCTAACAAGCCGTTACAGAATGGAGAGCGTTTCATTGCTTGTTGTCGATGAGGCTCATCGTGCAGTTGGTGAATATGCCTACGTGTTTATTGCTAACCAGTATCTCAAAACAGCAAAGCCAACATTATTACTAGCTCTTACTGCTTCACCTAGCTCAGATATTGATAAGATTCGTGAAATAGTAAATAACTTGGGTATTGAAAATATTGAACTTCGAACTCGTGATAGCCCGGATGTTGCTCCCTATCTTCCACCAGTTGATTTTGAATGGCAGGAGATTCAACTTCCTGAAAAATTCCATCAAGTGGGTCAGACGCTTCGAAGAGCCATAAAAACGCGACTCATCCCAATAAAGGAAGCTGCCTTCATAAACACAAGTGATCCTCAGCGTGTTTCTGTTCGTCAAATACTCCAAATACAACGAGAAATCCAGCATCAAATTGCTACTAATACATCTCCACCTAGCCATCTATTCCAGCTGGTTTCTTATTGTGCAGGTCTGATCCGGTTATATCACTGTTTAGAATTACTAGAAACTCAAGGAGTATCAGCGCTTAGTCGATATCTACAAGGAATTCAAAAAGACGCTCGTCGTAGTAGGGTATCAAAAGCTATTCAACGGCTTGCACAGGATTCGAATCTACAGGAAGCGGAACAGTTAGTCGATGAATTAATTTCTGCAGGAATTGAACACCCTAAACTTACTACAATAGTAGAAATTGTTGAACAGCAATTAGCTTCTGTGCCCTCTTCAAGAATTATGATTTTTACGCGATTTCGTGACATGGCAAAACTATTGGAAAAAAAGCTCGCCAATTCAACGATTTCGAATCCTATTCGCTTTGTTGGGCAGGCTAGTAAAGGAGATGACCGTGGCTTAACTCAAAAGGAACAAGGCGAAATTCTTCAAAAGTTTCGAAATGGAACCTACAATGTCCTTGTCGCTACAAGTGTTGGAGAGGAGGGACTGGACATTCAAGAATGCGATTTAGTCGTCTTCTATGAAGCCGTACCCAGTGCAATCCGGCTCATACAAAGGCGAGGGCGAACTGGCCGAACCCATCCTGGTCGAGTAATTGTACTTGTGGCATTAGACACTCGAGATCAAGGATACTATTGGGCTGCCATACACCGAGAAACAAAAATGAAAGAATTACTAAAAGAGATGAACAAGATGTCTCGCGATATTGAAAAAGAACGAAAACAATCCAGTTTGAAAGATTTCATGGGTCCGAAAAATTCTGAGAAACCTGCAATAACTGAAACTCAGGTAAAAGTCGTCGTCGATAATCGCGAGCTTCGTTCTCCGATTACTAAGGCTCTTAAGGAATTGGAAGTACAACTTGAGGTTGAGACACTTGAAGTTGGTGACTATATTCTTTCTGACCGCGTGGCGGTGGAAACGAAAACTTCAGACGACTTTGCCCAATCTATTATCGATCGACGCTTATTCACCCAATTAAGCAATTTGAAAGATAATTTTACAATACCAATCCTTCTGATTACTGGAGCGAGCCTTTACGGGTCCAGTGCCATCAATCCCGCTGCGGTACGAGGCGCGCTCTCATCATCTATCGTAGACTTCAACGTTCCTGTTGTAAATGTCAGGAATCCCAAGGAAGCCGCGGCTCTCCTTTTCACGATTGCTCGTCGCGAGCAAACTGAATATAAGCGACCCATAGGGCTCCGTGGTAAAAAGCCAGTTCTGAGCATGGCGTCTCTCCAAGAATACATCGTGGCAAGCCTCCCTGGAATTAATAGTACATTATCAAAACGTCTTCTAACCCAATTTGGAAATATTAGCACATTATTTCAAGCTAGTGCGGAAGAATTGGCAGAGGTTCATGGTATCGGAGAAACCAAAGCCCAAAAAATTCGAGAAGCTCTGGACACCACCTATGAACCCGAAGAATAAATTACACTTAACTCTGCAATTCTCGTATTCCTCGTAAAATTCCTATCATATCCTTGGTAATTTCTGCAAAGGTACGAAGTTCCTCGGGGCGTGGGTTCTCTGGAAGCGATTGGACTAATCTCTGGAGATTTATCAGTACCTTGGTTGCGAGTTGGTTCAAAATCTCACTGAACGAAATGTCTAGTTCCTTTCTTGAAGTCTGCGGCTCTTTTTCAACAACTTCTTTGTCACACCTTGCACAATACATTGTACCATCTTGTAATCTAAGTAGGGGCGTATTGCATTTAGGGCAGGCGACATTTAGAAGAGCGGCACCTTTTCGAAGCATTTGACCCATTCGTTTTGTTATGTTTTCATCTGACATACTATCATTACTATCAGTGAAAAAAGCTTTTAAGTAATCTTGGTACCTCAAAATCCAAATCCCTACTAGCATGAACCCGGGGGGAAAAATGTGGCTGAACATAATCAAAATCCAGAAGTTTCAGAAGAAACTATGCAGAAAATTGATCAAGCGACGATGATATTATCCCAGATTGGCGAAGACAGTACTGTTCCCCGTAATATTCGTCGTGCAGCCAATGAGGCAATCGAATTGCTTCATGGCGAACTGGGTTCTGCCGCCGTACGTGCATCAAACGCAATTTCTCGACTGGGTGATGCTACACTCGATCCAAATTGTCCAAGTCATGCTCGAACAGGCATTTGGAACGCGGTTTCTATTCTTGAAACAATTAACGATTAAATGTCAAGCTAGTCTGTCGTAGCTCTTGAAGTAAGTTTTATGAGAGCTTGAGCGAAGTCTGCGTCACGGGCTGCAATATAGTCATAGCGTTCATCATTAGTGCATTTTCCAACAATGTTCTTACCCTTTCGATTGGTTAGTACCGCCCCGGCTTCTCTAAGAATCAAAGCAGGTGCTGCTAAGTCAGTTCCTCGGAAAACGCCCCGAAGGTCAACGAAACCATCCAATGACCCATCAGCAACATAACATAATTCTAGCGCATTTGCACCTAGATGTCTGGTATATTGAATTGGTGGCTCTTTTGAATACTGGTTTTTCACCTGGTTTGCAGGGAAGCTAGTATCAAATCCTACCAGGCAGGTCTTCAAAGGATTGGATTTTGCTGGGAGAATCTTGTGGGTGTCCCGAAAGGAACCGTTCCCCCTACTTGCATGATAACAAGTACCCGAAAAGAGATCAAGAACAACAGCCGCCTCAATTGCATCGAATTCCAACTTTGTTGCATATGCAATGGCAATACATGCAAATGGAATACCCTGGCTGACATTGGTACTCCCATCAATAGGGTCCATAATGAGAAAACCGTTCGGATTGGTTCCAACCTTCTGCATCCCTGCTTCTTCGCTCACTAAAGTAAATGATGTAAAGTTCATCAGATATTCAATCATAGTTTGTTCAGCGACGAGATCAAACTTCTTGGTTACATCACCTCCCGCTCCGGTCCCGATTTCATCCTGACAAGCACCGGTCTTAAGACACGATAGAACTCGTAGCCTAGCCAAAGTCGCTGCGTTTCGCAGATGTCGATACCAAAAACGCTGAATTCCACCGGATAACAAGGATGACATAAACAATCGTTATTTCTAGTAGAGAAAAGGTTTATCTCCTTCTCCTACTGAAAAGGTGTTTTGCCCCGAAAAGAAGTGCGGGGGTAGCCAAGCTTGGCCAACCTTCTTCGACTTCCAAAAATAAAGGGGCATTATGAAGGGCTAAAGGCGCAGGGCTCAGAACCCTGTCGTGTAGGCGTTCCTGGGTTCAAATCCCAGCTCCCGCACCATTTTTTCTCAAAAATGACAATTGGAAAAACTAGCCTTCATCGAAAAGGAATGGCGGGCTCGGCGGGACTTGAACCCGCGACCCTCGGGTGTCTTTAGAAGGAAATGTTTCCACGCTTCCTTCTTTAAAAGCCCGATGCTCTAACCTTACCCACGTTGGTCATCCAAACGTGACTGGCTAAGCTACGAGCCCAAATACATTCACATTGGCTTAGGTGTTCAGTCACTTACACAGAGCTATAAAACTTTTGAGTAGATATATTGAGTAAGTGTACCACGGATATCTGACGGAGTCATGGAATTAGTGCTAGTGATTCGCATCACGGATGAAGGCTATTTACTGATAGATGATCCGAATGAAGATGAGATACTTCAAGAGCTAATAGACCGGTGGGATCATCTCTTTGAAGAAGCTCGGTGGGGCTCAATTGAACATGCCATGCAAATGTATGCTAGCTTATTCGAGTGGGTTGATCAATTTGGAAAGAAAGTTTCTCACTATCCTTATCCCGCGGATGCAGTGTTACCACCAAGGAATTTAGAACTCGATGAATTGAAATATCTCCTTGGTACTGCCAAGCGCTAATTCTTCTCGTATACCTCTAATTTTCTGCCGCAATGAGAGTAACAGTTTTTTCTACCTCAGGTAGTTGGCGGATTTTCGAGATAATTGTATGCTTAAGTTGTCGTATGTCTTTAACAACGATTTTAGCAACAACATCGAAATTCCAAAGAACCTGATACGTTTCTCGCACTTCTTCTATCTCCATTAAGGGTCCAAGAAGGTCATCTTTCTGAACGCCTTTTTTTGCGATAATCAGTACGTACGCTTTTGGCATATGTATCACCCTAAATTAATCAAATACTGCTAATATCACCTTCCAGTCAAAAGCCTTATCGTGCACCAAACTTCATTAGAGAATAAGGTGAAATCTTTATGTCTGCTACACAGGCTTTGCTTGCAGAGGAAATGGCGGCAATTGAATGGAATGCCGAATTTCTTGGCGTAACTCGGTTTCTCATGATGGAAAATGCTGGACGCGCTGTAGCCCATGAAATCCTCCGACGCTTTAAACAGCTACCCAGCGTTGCTATCTTTGCAGGGCTAGGAGGGAACGGGGGAGACGGTTTTGTTACCGCGCGTCACCTTGCCCCACGGTGTCGTGTAGTGCATGTGATTACACTAGGTGATCCTTCAACAAGTCTCAATGCTCCGGCATTTCAAAATTGGGAAATAATGGCAAAAATGCGCCATTCGATTGATCTCCATATTATTCAGGATTCTTCTGAATTGCCTAAAATCGAAGCAACCGTGGTTGTTGATGCTCTCTTGGGAACTGGGGCAGTAGGAAAACCACGACCTCCATTTATTAAAACCCTTCAATTGATGAATAAAATGGAAGGGTTTAAGGTGGCTATCGATATTCCCACGGGAATTCATCCTAATACTGGTGAACCAACCACGAAGGACGCTTTTCGTCCTGATTTAACAGTGACTTTTCACAGACCAAAACTTGGGTTAAGAAAGAATAAGGAACGGATTGGGAAACTAGTAGTTGCGGATATAGGGATACCTCCAGAAGCAGAATTGTACGTGGGACCCGGTGATGTGATACGTGCGACACAACCTCGTCCAATTTTTACAAAGAAAGGAGACTTTGGTCGATTGCTAATAATCGGGGGGAGTTCACAGTACATCGGGGCACCCATTTTGGCCTCAATGGGTGCTCTTCGGAGTGGTGTAGATCTTGTTTACTTAGCGGCTCCTTCACAAGTAATTACAGCAGCAACTAGTCATTCGCCGGACCTTATTCCCGTAACTTTGGAATCGGATAAACTAGTTAATGATGATCTTTCTCTTATCGAAGAATCGCTATCAAACGTACAAGCAGTCCTGATCGGACCCGGGATCGGAAATCACCATGAGACTCTTGAT
>JBHLNC010000023.1:0-12891 GCA_048937435.1 Promethearchaeota archaeon
GCACAAATTGATGGGAACTCCCTACTCGGACATCCCGCAGAACGCTTAAGGAGGGCGAAAAAACTACGATGGTAACTCGTAATATTGGTCTAAAAGTGAATCCTCCAGAACAGGAGTGCCAAGATCCTAATTGTCCTTTTCATGGCACCTTGCCTGTTCGTGGTCGGGTTATGAAAGGAATTATCGCCAGTACTAAGATGAGAGGCACAGTCACGGTCCGTCGAGATTATTTGCGGTTCATGAAGAAATATCGTCGATATTCACGCAGCCACTCTATGACGGCAGCCCACCTTCCACCTTGTATCCCTTGTGAAGTGGGAGATACCGTTCGCATTGCCGAATGTCGCCCTCTTAGCAAAACAGTGTCCTTTGTTGTCGTTGAATGCCTCAAAGAAAAGGAGGAAGAATCATAATGGTAAAACGAGGTCGTAAAACTGCAGGGATTTCAAAAACCCGAATCAGCCGAGGATTACCCACCGGTGCTAGAGTAACAGTCGCAGATAATAGCGGCGCGAGGATTGTAGAAATCATCTCAGTTATTGGATACCATGGCCGCCTCCGTCGCATCCCTAGTGCTAGTATAGCTGACATGGTAGTGGTTTCCTGTAAAGCTGGAACACCCAAGATGCGTCGACAAGTGCTTCGAGGCATCATTGTTCGACAACGAAAACCATTCCGGCGTAAGGGTGGTCAATGGATTCGCTTCGAAGATAACGCCATTGTAATTACCTCTGAAACTGGTGACCCTCAAGGATCAGAAATCCGTGGACCTATAGCCAGAGAGGCTGCTGAACGTTGGCCACGTATAGCCAGTGTTGCTAGCATCATTGTATAGGAGCGATGAGAAAAGATGACATCGAAAAAACCCAAAAAACAGCGAAAAGAACGCTATTCGACTCAATGGCAACGACGACATAAGTTCCTCACTGCCCGATTAGCTCCTGAGCTTGCCGATAAACATGGAATAAAACGCATACCTGTCATCAAAGGAGATACTGTCTATATTACGCGGGGAGCTTTCCGAGACTCAGAGGGCGATATAGAAAGCGTAGACATGAAAAATCTCAGAATCCATATTGAGAACATCCAAATAGAGAAAGTGGATGGCACAGCCATTTCTCTCCCCATTCACCCATCCACTGTTATGATTACCAAATTGAAAATCGACAAAGCGCGCCAAGATGTAATCGATCGCATAGCCGCCGCACGACGTGAATTGAAAGGAAAGGAGGATTAGACAAAATGGCAAAAGGTCCCCGAAAACACATGAAACGATTAGCTGCTCCACGACATTGGAGAATCAAACGTAAGGTGCATCCCTTTACAATCCGCCCCAGCCCTGGCGCACACTCAATTCACGAAAGCCTTCCTTTGGGCGTCGTAGTTCGGGATATGCTAAATCTCACCACTACCCTTAACGAAACTCGCCGGGTCATTACTCAAGGCCATGTAAAGGTTGATGGACGAACACGAAAGGATTACAAATTCCCTGTTGGACTGATGGATGTCATCGAAATTTCAGAAACAAATACTCGTCTTCGTGTAGTTCCAGATTCTCAAAATCTCCTCCAACTCGTAAAGATTACGAAAAAGGAAGAAGCACTCAAGCCCTGTAAAATCATAGGGAAAAATACCGTCGCCAAAGGTCACATTCAACTCCACCTCCATGATGGTCGCACAATCCTCATACCAGTAACTAATCCTAAAGCAAAGCCAAAGGAAACCTACCGAACTGGTGATATGCTTCTCATCAAACTTCCTGATCAAACCATACAGCACCACGTGCCCTTAAAGAAGGGTATCACTGCGGTCATTACCGGTGGCGATCACACAGGCTTCGTCGGTAAACTCACAAAGATTGATCCAGAGAATCAGCTTGGAACCTTGCAAGGTTCTGGAGACAAAACTATCCTCACGGCAATCCGGTATGTATTCCCACTTGGCGAAGAAGAACCCCTAATATCCATTCCGGAGGCTGGCTAGATATGTCTAAAGAAAAAACTACTACCAAAGCTAAAACGACACGGCGTCGCGTTACGACTGCCAAGGCTAAAACGCCCTCAGCAACTCCTAAGCCAGAGACCACTGAAAAGACTCCTACCAAACCCAAGGCAAAAAAGGATAATATCATGCGGCAAATCTTCATTTCAAAAGTCGTTATCAACATGTCCTTGGGAGCTGGTGGCGAAACATTAGCCAAAGCCAAAACGATTCTGGAAGAATTAACAGGACAAAAACCAGTCGATGTATTAGCGAAACGTCATAACCGTGACTTTGGGCTACGAAAGGGCGAACCCATGGGCTGTAAAGTCACCCTTCGTGGAGATCGAGCGATGGATTTTGCCAAACGGGCGCTCGATGTAACCGATTTCAGAATTCCCGAGAGCGCTGTTGATCATTCTGGTAACGTCTGCTTTGGAATATCAGAGCACATTCAGATTCCCGGAGTCAAGTACGACCCTATCTTGGGCATCTTTGGGATGGATGTGTGTATTTGCACTGAGCGACCAGGATTCCGCATTATACGCCGTCGACGAGGACGCCACAAAGTCCCACGTCGCCATCGTATCTCACCTGCAGAGGCGATGGGTGTATTCTCAACTGAGCTGGGGATTCAATTCACTACACCCGAGATGGAGGACGAATTCTAATGTCAAAGGAGAAAAAGCAAGGCAAAGGACACCGTCAATGTAAACGATGTGGTACACACCGTGCCATTATTCGAAGCTTCAGTATTGGTCTGTGCCGACGATGCTTCCGAGAGGTCGCAGAAGAACTTGGTTTTCGTAAATACTGTTAGAGGTGAAAATGATAATGCCCGTGAAAAATCCATTGGCCGATGCCTTCTCAACAATCATGAATCACGAAATGCTCCACAAGTCTGAGGTAATTATTGCCCCCGCCTCTAAGAAAATTGGTGCTGCACTTCGCATCATGCAACGAAAGGGTTACGTTGGCGAATTCGAATTCATCGATGATGGTAAAGCTGGCATGCTTCGCGTTGAATTACTTGGTCGAATCAACCAATGTGGCATAATTTCGCCCCATCATCCCGTTAAACGCACCCAATTTGAGGACTGGGAAAAACGCTTCCTACCCTCTCGTACATTCGGCTTTCTCATCGTATCCACTCCCAAAGGTTTCATGACCCATCATGAAGCCATAGAACAAGGTCATGGAGGGCGACTAATCGCCTACGTATACTAGGCCCAGGAGCTGACAGTCATGCCACCTAAAACAACCCATCACGAACAACAAACTCCTATCCTGGAAGACGTCACAGTCACAGTTGAGGATAGCCTAGTCACTGTAAAGGGTCCAAAGGGTGAACTCAAGCGTGACTTTGCCCACGCTGAAATCGACATTAAAAAAATCCGAAACAATATCCACGTTTCAGTCGAATTTCCTCGTAGCCGGCAAATTGGCCTTGTTGGAACAATCATCTCTCATATTCAGAATATGATGCTGGGTGTCATCCACGGAGTCACGTATAAGATGAAAGTGGTTTTCGCCCACTTTCCCCCTAGCGTCAAAGTTGAAGGCGATAGACTAATTATCGAAAACTTCTATGGTGAAAAAGCACCACGTTCAGCAAAGATACTCAAAGGAGTAACAGTCACCGTTCAAGGCGATGATGTCATTTTAGAAGGTATTGACGTCGAAACGGTTGGGCAAACTGCGGCGAATATTCAACACTCTACAAAACTGCGAAAAAAGGATCCCCGCAAGTTTCATGACGGGATTTACGTTTACGAAAAACAACTTGGTGAGCAACACTGGACAATTTAGCCAACACGGATGTGATATGGAATGAGGAGAAGCAAACGGATTGAAAAGCTCAAACAGGAATTGTCAAAGAAGCGTATATTGAATCAACGGAAACCGAAATTCAAACGACCCGAAAGTTGGCGGTATAAACGTCTAGATACTGGCTGGCGTCGTCCAAAGGGTATTGACTCTATGATTCGCAAACGCGAAAAGGGTCATCCGGCGATGCCTCGAATTGGATACCGAAGTTCCAGGAAATTGCGTGGACTTCATCCTTCCGGTATGCAAGAAGTGCTGGTGTACAAAATCAAGGACATGGACGGATTGCATCCGAAACTCCATGCTGTCCGAATCGCCCACCGAGTAGGCGACCGGAAACGTTTAGCAATTCTTGAACGAGCCGATGACCTCGGTCTTCACGTTCTGAATCCGCAATTGAAATCGGAGGTACGAGAACTTCTTGATCTCTCCACTGAAGAAATCTTGTAGAAGGTGACCAACACAATGAAAGTCAGTTCCCAACGAAGATTAGCAGCACGGATTCTCAAAGTCGGTGAGAATCGGGTTTGGATTGATCCAAATCGCTTGGATGATGTAGCCATGGCCATCCGGCGTGATGACATCCGACGATTAATCCATGAAGGCGCGATTCAACAGTTACCGATTAAAGGGGTCAGCCGTGCTCGAGCCAAAGAATTATTCGAAAAGCGTAAACGTGGACTCAGGTCAGGACATGGAAGTCGGAAAGGAAAAAGTACGGCTAAGCTTTCTGGGAAAGAACAGTGGATGATGAGGATTCGCGCAATCCGCCGACACCTCAAGAAACTTCGGGCTCGACGCATTATCCGACCAAGGGATTACCGTCGGCTATACAGGCTTGCGAAAGGTGGAGTGTTTCCTTCCATACGTCGAGTCGACAATTACATCCAGGAGTATAAAATGAAGAGGCGATAAAAATGGCAACAGGACCACGTTATAAGGTTCCATTTCGTCGACGGCGAGAAAGTAAGACCGACTATCATGCAAGACGCCGTATGGTTGGCTCAGGGCGACCTCGGTTAGTCATCAGAAAGACAGGTACTCGAATCATTGTTCAACTAATGGAGGCTCTCCCTGAGGGTGATCGGAGCATTGCAGTAGCTGATTCACGACAATTGAAAAAGTTTGGTTGGACTGCTGGTGTCAAAAACATACCTGCGGCTTATCTAACTGGTTTCTTGGCTGGTCACCGCGCCATCAACAATGGTGTCACGGCTGCAATAGTGGATATTGGATTGACAAAGCCTATTCCTGGCTCACGTATCTTCTCCGCTGTGCGAGGTGTAATTGACGCAGGTATTACTATTCCCTGCTCAGATAAGATGTTCCCCGAGGAGAAGCGGATTCGAGGAGAACATATCGCGGATTATGCAAAGGATTTGAGTGACAATCAACCATCGACCTTCGAGCGTCAATTTGGAGATCTTTCGAAAGAGCGTGTGGATCTAACTAAACTGCCCAATTTGTACGATACCACGAAAAAGAAAATTGAATCGAAATTCAGTTCTGGGAGGTCAACAACATGAGTCGACGTCCTCGCCAATTTGCCGTTGAAGAATGGGTGCCTGTCACCAAAATTGGACATCAGGTCAAGGCTGGAGAGATCACCTCCATTGAGGATCTTTTTCAACTAGCCGTACCAATAAAGGAACCTGAAATTATTGATGTGCTCCTTCCGGATCTCCAAGAAGAAGTCATTGACATTAATCTGGTACAAAAACAAACTGATGCAGGTGAAAAATCCCGTTTCAAGGCAACTGTGATTGTCGGTAATGAGAATGGTTTTGTTGGGATTGGAGAAAGCAAAGCCCCGGAAATCGGACCTGCCATCCGTAAAGCAATTCTTCGCGCCAAACTCAATATTGTCTCAGTTCGCCGAGGTTGTGGAAGTTGGGAATGCGGCTGTCAAGATCCTCATTCGGTTCCCTTTCAAGTTCAGGGCAAGACTGGTAGTGTTCGAATTACCCTCTTGCCAGCACCTAAGGGCGTTGGATTGGTTACCGCTGACACAATCAAAGTGGTCCTGCGGTTGGCTGGAATACATGACGTTTGGTCACGTACTCGCGGTCATACACGAACGACGTTGAACTTCGCACGGTCAGTCTTTGGTGCATTGAAAGAAACCAACAGAATTATGACTCCAAGAGATTGGACACGGAGAGAAGAATAAGATGTCAAAAGAATCGAAAGAAGCCAATGCACTTTTTGCTGTGGTCCGGATACGTAGTAGTATCGGTCTACGTCAAGAAGCTAAGGAAACCTTGTTACAGTTAAACCTTAGCCGTGTCAATCATGCTGTGATCATC
Organism: Promethearchaeota archaeon; assembly: GCA_048937435.1. Classification (GTDB taxonomy): domain Archaea; phylum Asgardarchaeota; class Hermodarchaeia; order Hermodarchaeales; family Hermodarchaeaceae; genus Hermodarchaeum. Next base: position 6,114 of record JBHLNC010000023.1, read on the forward strand.
GATAAACGCAGTACTTACCTTGGAATGCTACAAAAAGCAAAGGATGCGATAACGTGGGGAGAAATTGATGCACCCACTCTAACCCGACTCCTTAAGAAACGTGGCCGATTGGTAGGAGACAAGCCCCTTACCGATCAATATGTGTCAAAATACACTAAATATAAGACGATTGACAAGTACGCCCAGGCACTCGTTGCATTTGAAGAAGAACTAACGGCCCTCCCTAGACTGAAGAAAGTATTTCGTTTGCACCCTCCATCGAAGGGATTTAAATGGAGCATCAAACGCACCATTCAACAGAAAGGTGAGTTGGGATATCGTGGAGCGGATATCAACGGGCTCCTGGAACGGATGTCATGAACTACAATAAACTGAAATGGAAGGAATGAACTTGCCAACTGAGGAAGAAGATCGCAAAAAACGGAAACGCTGGTGGGATGACGACTCCTTCGATATGCAGTTTGAGGCTATTCAACGCATGTTCGAAGAACTGATGAAAATGTTCGCTGAGACTAATCCTGAAGACCTGTTTGGGGCTGACGCCCAAGACCAATTAGAAGAACTTCTAAAACATTTACAGAAGAACCCAATGGTCTGGGGGTTCTCCGCAGCTGTTGGACCCGACGGTAAGATGCGGTTAAACCCCTTTGGCAATCTTAATGCTGAGGGAGGACCGCCCATGGTGCGGAAAGAACGAGAACCCCTAATTGATGTGATGGAACAAGATGAGGATATTATTATCGTGGCAGAACTTCCGGGTATAACCCGTGAGGATCTTCGGGTCAAGGTTTCAGATTATACTGTGGCAATCCATGTTGATACAGAAGACCGAAAGTATGCCAAAAATCTTGATCTTCCTGCACCGGTTGATCCCAACTCGGTACAAATCAATTTTAACAATGGAATCTTAGAGATTCAAATTCAAAAGAGGTAGACGAGACGGAGAGAATCGTAATGACTGTACGTAAACCCAAACGTGTTCGCCAATATCGGGGGCGTCGCACTCATGGCTATGGACGTATTGGACAACATCGAAAAGGCGGTCAACGAGGTGGAAAAGGAAAAACTGGTGGAAAGAAACATGATTGGACTTATGTCACCGCAAAAACCCCTGACCGTTTCGGAAAACACGGCTTTCACCGATATGGAAAACTCCGCCAATCCCATAACACTATTAATGTTGGAGACGTCATGCGACAACTCCCCCGGTTCACATCTGGAAAACCTGCCCCAAAAGGTGCCCCAATCGCTATCAATCTAGAAGAACATGGATTCGAAAAAGTCCTTGGTGCTGGTACAATTTCTATTCCTCTAGCAATCACAGCGCCACTTTTCACCCATCGCGCTGCTGAAAAAATCAAAGCAGCAGGAGGGAACGTAAAGGGCACAATCCAAGAACCTACTAAGCACAAGGCGCCCTCACTCATAGCTAAACCAAAGCCTACACCAAAAGTTGCAGCAAAACCGAAACCAAAACCGAAGACGAAAGCGAAACCAAAGACTACAGTAAAACCAAAACCCAAGTCCACGACCACAGCAAAATCCTCAACGACGAAGGTAAAATCGAAACGAGCGACAGCTACAAAAAGTAAATCAAAGACCTGAACCACAACACAATTAAACCTTCACACCCTCCGCTCTCATCAATTTTGGCAAAAATGAAACCGAAAAACTTGGAATGATTTGGAGCTGTTGGCATGAGTCGTTTTCTCAACGCGTTACGTCCACTGGTTCGTATCATGCCAGAGGTTAAGGGACCAGACCGAAAGGTTTCATTCCGAGAAAAATTCGCCTGGACTGCAATTATCTTAGTTATCTACCTTGTTATGGCTAATCTTCCCCTGTACGGCATTAGCCAGGAATTAGGCTTTGATTATTTCTACTGGCTTCGTACTATTCTTGCTTCCACACGTGGTACTCTCATGGAGCTTGGCATTGGACCCATCGTAACTGCTGGTCTTATCATGCAGCTCCTCGTCGGCTCACAACTCATCCGTGTGGATATGTCCGATTCCTATCAACGGTCACTCTATACTGGAGCCCAAAAAGTCCTTGCCATCTTCATGACGGCATTTCAAGCCTTCGCCTACATCTGGGCAGGTGCTTACGGACAATTAGGGACCGAACTCGCTCTCACTAGTGCTGTTCTTGTATTTATCCAGCTCATGTTCGCTGGTATCGTCGTCATCCTCATGGATGAGACCGTGCAAAAAGGCTGGGGACTGGGTAGTGGTGTTAGTCTCTTCATCATGGCCAACGTTTGTACACAAATCCTTTGGGGCATGTTCTCCATCCTCCCACCACAGGGTCAAGATGTCATAACAGTCCCAACGCAGATCACGTATGGTGGCATCTTCCCCTATCTACTCCAAAACGTGGGAGCTTGGGCGTCTGTTGGCTGGGACCCCCTCGCAATCTACCAGCCAGTATCGAATGAATCTGGCCATATAGCTAACCTCTTTACCATATGGTTCAGGCCTCAGAACCCACGGGCTAGCCTGTTTGGAGTCATCACCACCTTCATCGTCTTTGTTCTCGTCATTTTCATGGAATCCTACCGAGTGAACATCCCCCTCCAATACGCTAGGTACCGCGGATTTCGCGGGCAATACCCCATCAAACTCCTCTACGTTTCCAACATCCCCGTAATCTTCACCCAAGCCCTTTATGCTAACATCCTTTTCATCACCCAAATCCTTTGGACTAACCCCGCCTTCGGCCTCTACCTCGCACCTGGGTCTCCGGGAGCCCATCCCTTAGCATTCTGGTTCCAATTACTTGCCAGTTACAACCAGCCTCCAGGCTCCAATTATCTCGCACCTAATCCCATCTGTTTTGTCTGGTTTCTAACACCACCCGTTGGAATCCCTGCACTATTTGGGGAACTCGGATGGCTCCAAGCCATAGGATATGCCCTGTTCCTCATGCTCTTCTGTGCTGGATTCGCCAGGCTTTGGATTGATGTTTCAGGTATCTCACCACGCGACGTATCACGACAACTAATCGGGGCAGGCATGCAAGTCCCTGGATTCCGACGATCACCAGCAGTCATAGAGAAAATCCTCAACCGATACATCCCCGTTGTAGCCATCCTTGGTGGCCTTCTCATTGGCGCCCTCGCAGCCGGTGCAGATCTAATGGGAACGTTAAGCAGTGGTATCGGCATATTACTTGCTGTAGGCATTATGCGCCAATACTTCGAGATCCTCGCAAAGGAGCAACTAGGCGAGATGCATCCCATGATGCGTGGTATACTTGGAGTAGAGTAGCCTAGTGGTTGTCAAGGTGCGGACATTAAGTAATCGCGAAAAGCTCTTAAGGTTGAGACCTAGATGGAGCCAGCGTCTTGGTGGAGGCAAATAAATGCAAGTTCGTAAAGTCGTCGTTGTCAGTGGTGTTCCTGGTGTGGGGAAGACAACGGTCGTTACTGATGGAATTCGCAAAGTTGAGGATCGAGTGAACGTGTCGCTCATCACGTATGGATCTGTGATGTTTGAAATTGCCCAAAAGCGACGTCTCGTTGAAAATCGGGATGATCTTCGGAAACTTCCTGTTAAGAAGCAACGTGAAGTACAGAAACTTGCAGGAGAACGAATCGCGGCGATGAGCCGTTCACAAGTCGTGGTTGTGGATACACATACACTAATTCAGACGGCGGATGGTGGTTTTCTCATCGGCTTACCAAAATGGGTGGCTGAAGCGATTCGTCCAGCTTCGATTGTCTTAGTGGAAGCAGATCCGGCGAATATCGCGAAACGTCGTGCTAAAGATGCCACACGGACACGAGATGAGCAGCTAATTGACAATATTGCCGCCCATCAGTTGCTATGTCGGTCTGCTGCTGTGGCTGTGGGTACATTGACGGGTGCTACCGTCATGATTCTTAAGAATGTAGAGGGTAAAGCTGAGGAAGCAGCAACAGCGTTTGCCGATTTACTCTTGAAGGTGTGATGATTGTGCAATGGAATCCTCTCGTTGATTTAGCGTTAATACTTCGAAATGCCTTGGGCACGTGGGCTTATCCGCCGTTTTCGGCACTTATCGTCATGTTGATTAGTGTAATCATTTCCTTGACGTCGAACCTGGTCAATCGCCGGTTTGTTGACTTTGATCGCCTGAAACGTTCTCGCGAAGCAATCAACGAATGGAATGCAATGAAAAAACAAGCCAAAGAAGTAACTGATCCCAAACTAAAACGGAAACTTGAATTGAAGATTCGGCGGCGGGAACGCTATATTATGAAACTCCAAACTGAGGTCAGTAAACAATCCTGTATGCCAATGATAATCACCATCATTCCTTTCATGCTCACCTTTACTATCATGAATGGAATTTTCATTGTTCCCCCTGGACCTGATGCGTGGCCTTTCCCGGTTTATGGTCCCGTGCTCTACTCTCCTCTGAATTTTGCGCAAGTTCTTGGACCGTTGGGTACCGGTTTTGGGTGGCAACTCTTTCAATGGCCATCGGGTACAGCGGGCTTCTACATTCCACTGGGTGGAATGGGGCTGTCTTACATCTACTGGTATATTATTTGCAGTTTCACAATGAATATGGTCATCCAGAAGATCCTTGGAACTAGTATGACACCTGGAATGGGGTCAGGAATGTAATAATTGAAGGTGTTAGCATGCCCATCACAATTGCGGTTAGTGGGTTGCATGGTGCTGGCACTACAACAGTTGCACAGGGATTAGTTGAAGCCTTCAATCTCCGTTACATTTCTGCTGGTATAATTTTCCGACAGCTAGCTATGGAAAAGGGCATAACCTTAGTAGAATTAAGTCAACTTGCAGAAAAAGATTCAACAATTGATCAAGAAATAGACAAACGGACTCAACGCGAAGCCGAGAAAGGAAATGTCGTTATTGATGCATACATCGCTGGATGGGTCGCCAGACGCTTCGCTGACCTTACGTTCTATCTCCGGGCTCCCTTGGAAGTGAGGGCACTTCGGATTGCAAATCGAGAAAAACGCGATTATGAGGAAACCTTAGCTGAAACCCGAGATCGTGAAGAGAGCGAACAACGGCGATTTCAAGAATTCTATGGCATCGAAGTATCCGATACACGACTCTTCGACCTAATTATTAACACAGAACGTTGGAACGCCGCTGAGACGATAAATATATGTATAGCAGCGGTCAAGGCGTACCTCGCGTCCTCCGGAATGACAATCGAATGAAGCTGTCGTGGCAACTCAACAGCTGACAGTCCACCGGTGGAGGTGCAATCGCTATGAGTTTAGTTGAAGTTGGAAGAGTGTGTGTAAAAACACACGGTCGAGAAATAGGAAAGAAATGTGTTATTGTGGAACGTATCGACAAAAACTTCGTTCTAGTTTCGGGACCCCCAGAAGTCACAGGTGTTCGTCGACGACGATCGAATGTGGATCATCTCGAAATAACAACGAAGAAGGTTGATATTAAAGCTGGAGCGGATGACAAAGACATCGCGAAGGCAATTACCAGCGCAAAACTTACACCCTTCTTGAAAGGGAAGGAAAAGGAATAATACCGACTCGCCCTTAGGGGCAGAGGAGGTCCTCGGACGTGACAAAACCGCGGCTACCTGCCGATATACAGCGGAAAATGGTAACGCGCGCCGAAGATACTACAAACCCCGCCTATGGCCGTGTCCCTGGAACGCGAACCATTCCTGAACTATTTCAGAATGGTGTAATCAATCTGGATAGCCTGTTCTGAAGGGGTCAATGACCCTTCACAGGCCCAGAAAAACCTCCAGGACCGACCAGCCATGAAGTGGTATCTTGGGTCAAGCGAATCCTAAGCCTTAATCGCGCAGGTCATTCTGGAACATTGGATCCAAAGGTGACGGGCGTATTGCCTGTCATGCTAGGAAACGCTACGAAAATTGCCAATGTTCTGCTAAAAGCTGGCAAAGAATATGTTTGCATTATGCGGCTCCATCAAAAAGAATCCAAAGGTAAAATCCGGAAAGCTGCCGCGGAATTCGTCGGAACCATCTATCAACGTCCTCCCCTCCGCTCTTCTGTCAAACGACGGGTCCGCACAAGACAGATTTACTATTTGGATATTTTAGAAATAAACGGGCAAGACGTTCTCTTTCGAGTTGGCTGTCAAGCTGGCACCTATATTCGAAAATTAGTTTACGATATCGGTGAGGTTTTAGGCGGGGGAGCACATATGGCTGAACTCCGCCGGACACGCACTGGACCCTTTAGAGAAGATGTGAACTTTCTCTCGCTCTACGATTTGGTTGACGCCTTACATTTTTGGCAGGAAGATAAGGATGACCGTTTCCTTCGCCGCTATATTCGTCCTCTTGAAGAGGGAGTTCAACATCTTGCTCAGATTATCATACGAGATTCTGCTGTTGATGCTATCTGTCATGGCGCAAATCTTGCTGTGATTGGAGTGTTACAATTACATGCAGATATCAAACCTGGTGACTCTGTCGCCATCATGACCCAAAAAGGTGAATTAGTTGCGTTAGCCACGGCGTTGCTGTCGACCAAACAGGTTCTAGAAGCTAAATCAGGGATAGTTGCTGATACAGCGAGAGTAGTTATGGCTACGGTTACATATCCAACAGCTTGGCGACGGAAATCCTAGACATCTCCGCCAAATAAGTGCAATACTCAAAACAAGGGAATGGCGCCGCGGACGGGATTCGAACCCGTGCGACCCAGGGGTCACAGGCTGATCGGTTCTCATTTAGTAATCGAGAATTTCCAGGCCTGCGCCGTAAACCACTTGGCTACCGCGGCTTGGCGTTCATTTCCTGTACAGCCACC
>JBHLNC010000314.1:0-3153 GCA_048937435.1 Promethearchaeota archaeon
AATTCAACTCTTACGTATACGCTTTTTGACACGTCTAGAAAAGTTGCCCAATTAGTAAAACGGACTAGTATTCTACAAGTGCTATGTGATTGTGGTACAAGTCAGCATTTCATTTACAAGCTTCAAGGAGGATTGTTTAGCACTTTCATAAGAAAAGATTCAACGCGGCTAGGATTGCTCCGTTTGATAATTCCGAATTTCATTGCAGAAATTGAATCCGTACTACAAAAGGCACCAACAGCACAACGACCTACCCTCGATGTGAACGGGTTCTTGGAGGCAATAGCTCGATGAATACCTTTCTTGATGACGTTTTGAATACCCTCGGAAAAAAGCAGCTTGCGATAGTTCTAAGATCTGTTTTGGATAGGCATCCTGTAATCATTCAAGGAGATTCACCAGAAGTTATCGATTCAATTGCTGAAACTCTTGTGAAATTAGTTCCTCACCGCAAAGAAGTAGTTTTTGGCTCTGATTTCGTTTCCTATTCAGAACATGAGCGAATGATGAATCATGAAAGAAGCGATTACAATGGAGAACGAATAGTATATCGTTCTCCGTCAACATCAACTGATTTACTTTGTAATCAGATCAACGACTTTCAAGGATGGATTATGGCCATTGATCAGAAAGACATAGAGGAAATGAAAGGTAATCTTATCCAAGCTTCTCCAGTTATTATGAGATTTGTAGATGGAACCCTAAAATTAGAATCGAATGGAACCCCGAAGACAATTACAAATACTCGCTTTGAAGAAAAGCTATTAGAAAAAGTAACCTCGGAAACAGGTGCAAAAATGGAGAGGATCACTAGGATTTTACGCCGAGCTGCACATGGGAGAGTAAGTGAAAGATTAGAAAAAAGCCTAATCGATCTAAAACAAGAAGAGGAAAGGGTTCGACAGAGCTTATACAGAGAACATATTCAGGGGTTTGTTGAAGCAGCATGGAGGGTTATGATTATCTTAATGCGGCTTAGATTATTGCAGGGTGTTGGAGTAAAATCAGTAATCTCTGATAAGATGTTAGGGCAGGCAATAGACTATCAGGGATCGTCAATCGATCGACTTATGGATTTTATAAAAGCCGAGTGGGGTGAAGATTTCCGCAGTTCTGTTCAAGATGGGGCAGGACATCAATTTGGCGATAGATTGGAAGGTTTTTGGTCAATTTAAGGTCAAGAGGTGAATGACCTTTGTTAATAGATTGGAGTCAACATATTATTCAAACAAAGATTGTTTATTATGGACCAGCGATGAGTGGAAAAACGGAGAGTATACGTGCACTCTTTAAGCATCTCAATATTTTATCTCGGCTTGAATCAATTGAGACAACATCAGGTCGTACCCTCTTTTTTGATTACGGACCGATTGAACTTGCCCATGGTGATTGGATTATTCAAATTCATATTTGGTCTGCAACCGGACAGGACTATTATGCAGAAACCCGTTCTACTGTTTTAGCTGGAACCGATGGTATTGTTTTTGTTGCCGATTCTAATCCGAGTTTAATACATGAAAACTTGCGATGTTGGGAGGAATTGAAAGGGTTTTTTGGACCACATCTTTCAACAAATATTCCTGTAGTTTTCGCTTTGAATAAACGTGATCTATGGCCGGCTATCAGTCAGTTTGATTTTGTAAATACCCTGGAGCTGAACGGAGCCTCTTTAATCTTTGAAACAGTTGCTACACAAGGAACATTCGCCGTTGAAGTTTTACAAGAGACGTTACGAAGCATTTTACTGGGCTCGAATCTTGCACAACCCAAAAAGATAGGTACATAGGTCAGCATTTCGAATTATCTCAGATAGGAGATTTTCGAAATGCGTGCTTCTGAGCTAGAGGATGTTTTTGTTACGTTATTACGCATGGCTGTTACTAATTTACCTCAGGATGTAGTAAACGGTTTAGAACAGGCATTGAAGTTAGAGAGTAACTCTACGGCGAAGAGCCAACTTGAGGCGATACTAGAAAACATCAAACTTGCTCGTCAACGTTCTATTCCAATGTGCCAAGATACAGGAATTCAGATTTTCTATTTAACAGTCGGATCAAAATTCCCGCTGATTACTGAAATTCCTCAAATACTCGAAAACGCAGTCAGAAGAGGAACCCAAGAAATACCGTTGAGACCAAACACCGTAGATCCAGTGTTTCACAAAAATCCAGGTGACAATACAGGTCGGTATATTCCTTGGATTAATTGGAAGATTGTAAAAGGGAAGGACATGCAAATAACTGCTTTCCCTAAAGGCGGAGGATCGGAAAATATTTGTCAGTTGAAAATGCTCACGCCAGGTCAAGGTTTGAAGGGAATGAAACAGTTCGTGATTGACGCGATTATTGATACTGGAGCGAAAGCTTGCCCTCCCATAATAATTGGTATTGGAATTGGTGGAGGTGCAGATATTTGTATGAAACTTGCGAAAGAACAGCTCCTTCGCCCTATTGGACAACGCCATATTAACCAGAGGATTGCAGAGATGGAAGAGGAATTGTTGAAGGCCATAAATAAAACCGGAATCGGACCGATGGGGTTGGGTGGAGATACAACGAGTTTGGATGTGCACATTGATTTCGCTATGCGACATCCAGCTTCATTTCCGGTGGGTTTAGCAGTGCAATGTTGGGCGGCAAGGCGCGCATCAGCAACGATTACTAGTGAGGGAAAAGTCGAATTTACTTCACACAGGGTTGAGTAAGATGCCAATATACGAACTAACCACACCGATTTCCGAAGATGACGTTAGAAAACTTCGAATCAATGATTTGATTTACATTACAGGTACAATTTTTACAGCACGTGATGAAGCTCATGAACGGGCTTTGGAATGGTTCAAGACAAACAAGCCTTTCCCTATTGACCCAACTGGATTAGCGGTGTTTCATTGTGGACCGATTGTGCGACAACTGAAAGAAGGATGGGAACTGATTGCCGCTGGGCCTACTACTAGTACACGAATGGAGATGTTTGAGGATAAATTCATTGAAGCCTCTCAAGTTCGTGTAATAATTGGAAAAGGAGGCATGGGTTCAAAAACCGCAGCAGCAATGAAAAAAGTTGGAGCCGTTTATGGTGCGTTTACAGGAGGTGCAGCTGTTTTAGCCGCAAAGGCTGTTCGTCGCATCACAGATGTTGCTTGGCTTGATC
>JBHLNC010000315.1:0-3109 GCA_048937435.1 Promethearchaeota archaeon
ATCCCCATCTTTCTCATCGTTGTCTCCTTGTTCAAGCCCTTAAACAATCCCGTATCCTATTTTCTTGCGATGTCTCAGATACTAGTTGTTTATGTTACCGCATATCTTTCCCTTATCATATTCACTCGAATTATCGGAGGCGGACGATTAATTGGGTTTCAAATCGGGCAACATGTATCACAAATGATATTGGTAGGCATCATTACGTTTTTCCTCGCGGTTATTCCCATTGGCTTGTTCGGAATCACTTATCTTGTTACACGAATTCTAACTGAGTCTATTCCAATAGCTTCAATAGTTGGGTTAGCGGGTCTTTGGTCTGGTATCCTAATCACCTATCTCATTGCCAAATTATTTGAAACAAAGCTTCTCAAAGACTAGTCTTGTTTTCAAAAAAATCAGCAAAGCAACCTAGAGGATCTGTTGTTATCCTCGCAGTTTTTTTGATACTGAAATAAGACGCTCGACGGTTTTATAGAGTGTTTTCAACCCTTGTTTGTCCGCTTCTGCCCCTTCGGCTTTCTTATCCTTAGACCAAATGGTGGCTCCAAGATTAGCTCCAAAGGCTCCTCCACCGATTGAAAAAATGAGATTAATCGTGTAAAAGTCATGAATAGAGCGAAGTGTGGGTTCTTGACCACCAATGCGATCTCCACCTACTGCTGCCGCTGCACCAATTTTTCCTTCAAACACCTTTGGCTTCTTCGCTGCCATCGCGCGTGTTCGATCCAAGAGGGTTTTGAGTTGCCCACTGATATTGCCTTGATACACGGGGCTTCCAAGAATGTATGCATCAGCCCATTCTAGGAGCTCATACACTTCTTCCATATCATCCTTGAAGACACAGCCTTCTCGGGTCCGAATGCAATGGTCACAATGAATACAAAAGTTGAGCTTCTTATCCTTAACCGAAAAGTACCGGGTGTCTGCGTTATACTTCTCTTTGGCATGTCGCAGAGCTTCTTGAATCACGAATTCTGTGGCCGCTTTTCGTGGGCTTCCTGATATCCCTAACACTCGAAGAGGTCTATCACTCATAGAATCTACCCGCCTATACCTAGTGGTTCTGATTTTTCTACCTTATCGATTCTCTACTCTCAGGGAATAGGTTCTCTAGGACAAGACGCAATGAAAATAAGCACTTATACTCAATGAAATCTAAAGTGATTGATGATGACTGTGAAGTTTGCGTGGGCAATAACTGGCGCCGGGGATTATATGACCGACTCCGTTCAAGTGATGAAAGAAATTGTTACCGAGTACGATGTTGAAGTGCTAGTGTTTCTTTCCAAGGCTGGTCTTCAAGTGATTAAATGGTACAAACTTATGGAGGACTTGAAATCCATTAGTACGAACATACGAACTGAAATCGACGCAAATACTCCATTCGTTGCTGGGACTCTTCAAAAGGGCACGTATCGGTTCCTTGTGCTAATGCCTGCAACTGCAAACACTGTGGCAAAAATTGCCTATGGTATCGCAGACACTTTGATCACGAATTCTGTATCCCAAGCCATGAAGACCGCGGTTCCCATCTACATTTACCCCGTCGATCAAATACCTGGTAGTGTTACAACCGTGTTACCAAGCGGAGAGAAAATGGAGCTAACCACTCGGAAAGTTGATCTTGAAAATGTTGAGCGACTTCGCTCAATGACGGGAATTACTGTTCTTGCTCACCCCTCTGAGATAAAAACCCATCTTCAGAAATATCTTGAATAGACTGAATTCACAACTTGGGGAGTAATCCTGCCTCTGTTAGCAGTCTCTGTGTATCTTCATGGATTTCAGCACGAATTCTCGTCAGCTCCTCTTTTGTGAACCAGGCACCTTCTCCGACATCAGAGGCTGGTTCAAAATCTCCCTGAGTAACCCTGGCAACAACATCCAGGTAGACAATATGGTCAAGTAGGGAATCATCGGAATCCCTAATTATTCGCTCCATGGGACACACCTAGTGGAGGATGCGAATTTCTAATCCAGTTTCTTCTCGAACCTCTCGTCGGACTCCATCTTCCAATGATTCACCGAGATCAAGACGGCCTCCAGGGCAAATGTATTTGCCTGCCCAGAACCCTTCCTTTTCAGGAACATGTTTGACTAGCAACACTCGATCTTGTTCGTCGAGAATCACGGCGCCTACACAAGGTACAATTCGTTCCGTCATGAGAATCAACGTGTCATCCTTTTTCTTGTTCTGTTGTTAAATGTCTCCCATTTCACAACCAATTGGGATTTTTGGAAAGAGAAACGCTTAAATTGGTTCAGGGGCAACGCCCTTAATCACCTTATTATTTCATGACCATAAAGTAATTGTGAGGTCGACATCGATGGGTACAATCAAGATTGCTCTTGTTGGTATTGGTAACTGTGCCAGCAGTCTCGTGCAAGCACTTCATCATTACGGGAATCCAAGTCAAGCAATTGAAAGCGCCGGGCTCGCTCATCCAATGCTTGGTAACTATGCCGTGAGTGATATCGAAGTCGTCGCTGCTTTTGATGTGAATAGACACAAGGTTGGGAAGCCTCTCAACGAGGCGATTTTTGCACAACCAAATAATGCTCCAAAATTTGCTGATATGCCAAGTATGAAGATCATAGTGCAACGAGGACCAACACTTGACGGAATAACTCCCGAACTCCAAGAGCTGGTTGAAGAAAGTGGCGCCAAACCAGTCGATGTAGTAGCCAAACTCAAAGAAAGTGGAGCCCAGATAATCGTTGGCTTATTGCCTAGCGGAGCTAGTGAAGCGACGTATTTCTACGCGGATGCTGCTCTGAAAGCCGGCTGTGGGTATGTCAATGCATCACCAGTTCTTCTTGCTAATGACTCTGAATGGGTTCAACGTTTCAGATCAGCAAACCTTCCCTTGGTTGGTGATGATTTGATGAGTCAGTTGGGTGCAACTGCACTTCATCGTGCGCTCTTGGATTTTCTGGTTAAACGTGGTGTCCGTATCATTGAAAGTTATCAACTTGATGTTGGTGGTGGAACGGAATCACTTGAGTCTCTTCATCGCGCTCGTGATCAAAAACGTAGCCTAAAAACACAAAGTGTTTCTGCAGAAGTGCCATATGAAGTGCCTGTCACTGCTGGTTCATCTGATTA
>JBHLNC010000316.1:0-3108 GCA_048937435.1 Promethearchaeota archaeon
GAAGACAGGGGAATCATGTGCCCTTGGTTGTTGGATAGCGCTAATAGTATGATTCGTGTTCTTCGATATGGTGGTACGCTTCCTTGGAAATATGAAGGCACTCCTTATGAAAAAGAAATCGATCCTGAGGGTGTTACAACGGAATTTGTCCGTTGTCCGGATCCAACCTCCAGTGGAGTAGTTCTGAAGATCATTAGAAAGAAAGAGCAGGAGAATCGAACCTAACTTCCGAACTGCAAGCTGTGCGTGCTTTCAGCAGAGATATTTTGTGCTTGCGAGCCTTTTCGCTTCAGCATTTAGCTCCTCAGCTGTTAACGGAAGGATGGGTATGGTTTTTTCTGGAAATAGACATAAGATGCGACGGTAACGATTGATCCAACAGGCTGGGGGGCCGCTCAGTTTTTTGAATGGGTCGAAAATGTGTTCTGGGAAATCGTCAATGCCGATCGTCTTGAGAATGAAGCGAAGTATGAAAGGATATTCGATGAAAACTATCCACACAAGATCTCTTTTGTCATGTTCGTAAATGGGTTTTATTCGGTTCTTGAACCATGGACCTGAGCTGGGTCGCTGAACCATGTACGCTGGTCCAACTGCTTTCTCGTGCGCGCGCAATAGTGAACCATTTGCTTTTCTGAGGTTGTGTCGTGAGGAATACTAATTACATGGCGGAATTTGCTGCATTCGAGGTCGAGTTCCTCTTTAAGTTCGCGTTTGCATGCTTGTTCCTGAGTTTCAGTGTCTTCAACGTGACCTTCAGGAATCACAAGCTTGCCTGGATCCACTTTCCTGTCTTTCTTTCTCCTCTCCAGAAGAACCTCGCCGTTTTTTCGGACAATCAGCGCAACCACATTCACTCTGTCCGAGTCTTCAGAGTGCTCCATACCGCTGCCCCTTACCCAAATCCAAAGAATAGATAGACGAAATATCAAGTCTTCTCGAATGCCTGATGACAAATGCACATTCAGTTCTCAGCTTAACGTTGTTCTCAAACATGATTCTTCGTCTTACTTAGATGTCCAGAATGAACTTGACTGTTACGCCGCCTTTGCCTTCCTTGAGGATTTCCATGCGATGATAGGTGACAGCTTTTACTCCGACCTTAGACGAATGTCGTTCTGGGTCAAACGGTTCGCCCCAAGTCTGGGCTTTGAGCTTCCATCCATCAGGTGTCTTCCTAATTGCAGTGATTTTGAATCGTGAGTAAAGGTTGCCCTTGATCTCGAACTTCACTAGCAGAGCCTCAAGCCAATTATAGAGCAGAGCTTGCTCGTCGTGCCCTTCAATGTCAAGAACTTCCTCAATCATAGGTTTAACATCTTCCAGATTTGTCATTCCTTCGAACATGGCAGCTGCGGCGTTCTCAAAAGCTTCTTCAAGGCTCTTGCCATAGGCAGCGATGTAGAGATCAGCTGTGTGCTCTAGAAACTCGAATCGTTTCTGCAGAGGTTGTCACTGCTCCAAACATTGATGGATGAAGCTGAAAATATAAGCCATTTTGGTGCCGAGACCATTACCGTTTCGTACACAGGCAGAATGGTATGAAAGCTGAGCATTAGTTGCCTTTCTTCGACAAATATTCGTGTATGGCGCGTGCTGCTTTTTTGCCTGCACCCATGGCGCTGATGACTGTTGCTTCGCCGGTCACGATGTCGCCGCCTGCGTAGACGCCTTCCAAGCTGGTTTTCCCCGACTCATCCTTAACCACAATAGTGCCCCACTTGGTTGTCTCCAAGCCTTCAGTAGTGCGCTGAATAATCGGGTTCGGAGTGCGCCCAATAGCCACAATCACAGTGTCGACGTCCATGATGAATTCAGAACCTTCGACACGGCAAGGTCTTCGTCTGCCAGATTCGTCGGGTTGACCGAGTTCCATGCAGATGCACTCCATGGCTTTAACCCAGCCCTTTTCGTCGCCAATATATCGCACGGGCGCAGCGAGAAACTTGCAGACTATGCCCTCCTCTTCGGCGTTTGCTATCTCTTCCTCTCTAGCAGGCAGCTCCTCACGACTGCGACGGTAAACAATGCACACTTCTTCAGCGCCTAATCTAAGGGCTGAACGAGCTGAGTCCATGGCAACGTTTCCGCCGCCAATAACGACCACGTGCTTTCCGATGCGAATAGGAGTATCATAGGTTGGAAAATCATAGGATTTCATCAAGTTAACTCGGATCAGAAACTCATTTGCTGAGTATATTCCACCCAGATTTTCGCCTGGCACGCCCATAAACTGAGGGAGGCCTGCGCCTGAACCAATGAAAACTGCATCGTATCCATTCTTCAAGAGCTCAGGTATAGTGTACGTTCTGCCAACAAGGCAGCTGAGGCGAATGTCAACACCAAGCTTGCCCACGTAGTCTGCTTCATTCTGCACAATTCTCTTGGGCAAACGAAATTCAGGAATCCCGTACACAAGTACGCCACCAGGCAGATGAAGAGCCTCAAAAATCACAACTTTGTGACCAAGTTTCACCAGTTCAGCCGCTGCAGTGAGCCCGGCGGGTCCAGCGCCGACGACAGCGACTTTTTTGCCAGTTGGCGGTGCCTTCTCAGCGATTTGAATGTTATTTTGTCTTTCCCAATCAGCTAAGAACCTCTCAAGTCTGCCGATGCTGACAGGGTCTCCGGCTTTTCCCATCACACAAGTTTTCTGACATTGGTCTTCTTGTGGGCAGACGCGTCCACAGATTGCTGGAAGACTGTTTTTCTCCTTGATTTTCTTTATGCCTTCGTCAAATCGTTTCTCTCTTAGCAGCTTGATAAAAGCGGGTATGTCGATTTCTACGGGGCAGCCTTCGACGCATTTTGGCTGTGGGCATTGCAGACAACGATTAGCCTCGGTTAACGCTTGCTCTTCAGTGTAGCCTAAAGCAACTTCGTTGAAATTGTGCCTTCGAACCTCTGGCTTCTGCTTAGGCATAGGCACCAATACTTTCTGAATCTTAGGTTTGGGCTTAGCTTCGGCCAAAGGTTCAGCCACCGGATTTCTCCCAGAGCAGCGAACTCAATCTTTCTTCAGGAAGGAACACGCGTTGCCGGTTTACCAGTTCCTCAAAATCCACCAGATGTCCATTAAACTCTGGTCCGTCTACGCAAGCGAACTTC
>JBHLNC010000317.1:0-3083 GCA_048937435.1 Promethearchaeota archaeon
AAAAAGGGAGTTGGAGGATCTGACGTTAAAATCAGACAACCTCCTTTTTTCCTTAATATGATTCTATGTCCACCAGCCTAAGAACTTGAGAAAAGCGTTCTTCGAATCATTAAGCCATGGACCGACCCACTTGTCTAGACCGATATACCTACCAGCCTGATACATTCCAACTACGAAGAATGCAATCTGACCTATAAAGTTCACACCAAAGGTTGAGGCGCTCATCCATCCAAGTAGGAAGAAGAATGCCCATTGCATGAGGATACCGCCGATTGAACCCAATCGAGTAAACAATCCGAACGTTAAGGACAACCCGATTAGCAGCTCACCCCAAGCGATAAGCAATAGGAAGGAAGTGCCGTTCACAAGTAACATTGACATGAATCCCTGAATCCATGGGCTGGGTGCGTTGGCGATAGCATTACTAAACAAGAAATAATTCGTCGCATATGCTGGATCAAGAAGTTTATCTAAGCCGCCATGAAGGAACTCCCATCCTAGGGCTAATCGTAATGGGAGCATGAATGCTACCATAGGGAATTTTTCAGGCCATCCCCATCGTAGAAAGAAGATTATTGGAACGAGGAGTACAGCTAGAATAATTAATGGAGATAGGACAAGGTTCAGCATTGGGAAGAGCAGAGAAGCGTCTGGCGCTATCCATTGAGGACCATAAGTTAAGCCGAGAATAACAGCAAGAATTGCAGTTACGATCACTGTAAAGAATATGGCAATCCATTGATTTCGATTTAAATCCATTTTTTCTATTCTCCTAAAGAGAAGTTAGAAAACGGGGAATTTGCTTTTCCTTTTATAAGTTACACTATTGTATTTGTGATAAATTATTACAATAATCAAAGAGTTATAGTATATATTTAGCCATACTCGCGCGAACCCCTAAACCACCATCACCACGTTAAATGCAGTTCTAGCTGGCAATGCCTATCTCCACCAGAGATACAGCTAACCCGCTCTATAGACCGGACCTGTTGATCACACATAAGAGAGAACAGAGTCGGGTAGTAAGCGTTATGGAAGTGACACATTAATCCTTCATACTTCTTGCTGACTTCTTGAAACAGGCAGTTATGTGTTCTAATTAGCAGTTTTTTATTTTGAACTTTAAGACTGGCATTGTATCCAAGTTGGTTCAAGGTTTCTCCGAGTTTTTTGCGAAAGGTGTTTAAGCTCATTGGGACTCGGTGATTTTGTCGCCATTGGTCAGCAGTGTTATGTGCAGCCCGTGTTCCCATTGCTTTAAACATCTCAATAGTTGCATCCTTTCCTTGCTGCTGTAATATGGTTGAGATGAGCATGTCAGCAAGTTGCCAGTATCGACGGGGGGGAGTTGTCAATATTAGGGCTTTTTGCAATCGATATCGTTGGGCGGGTCTTCCACGACTACGAGGTGCATCATATTCGAGGTGACTCTCAACAGCAATTACTCCAAAGGCGAGTAAATCGATGAGGATATAGCGAATTGCGGATTCGCTTAGACCTGTTCCTTGAGCGACTTCACGAACGGTTGAGCTAGGATTGGCTGAGAGGTACTCGGTGATTCGAGATGCAGCGTTTTGACTGTGGTGAGGAAGACGTGAAATAGCCTCATTGTTTAACATAAATTCATTTGTCATTTGAAGACCTCTTCAGCCCAATTTGTCAAGGTATCTTTAGAGATACTGATTTGGAGTATATATGGTTCAGGGGTTTATCCGTATCGGAAAGCCACTCCGAAGGTTCCTCGTGGGTAATTCCATTCTAGGATATCATTAGGGCAGATAATTTTGCAGGTGCCACATTCGATACAATCTTCGTAATTAAAGATGAGCTTACCATTATCCATTTTGAAGCAACCTGCTGGGCAACCTGCCATACAGGGTTTAGGATCACAGTTCTCACAACCCTCAGTTTTTACGATGATATGAGGTTCTTTATCGAAATTGTAATTGAGTAACCCTAACCTTTCTTCAAGTTGCATTTTCATATCGCCCTCACCGCCTGAAAACCGTCACGGACTAGCGTTAATAGTGAGGCCCGTTTTCGCCAATTTCGTAGTATCACATTGAGGAGTCTTTTTCTTCCCTCTCCACGTGATGTTAGAAGTTCTTCAGCAATATTTGTTAGAATGTCAGGATATATGTTGTAGATATTTGAGTTCCGTAAGAGCGCAGGGGCTCTTTTAAACGTAGTTAGATCCTGTAGAACGAAATCATGGTGAAGGATTTCCGCATACCGTTTCAAGCGCTTTTTTGAGAAATCCCCACTTTCATTAGCTTCTAAGACAGTTTTTGCTGCGGCCATACCCGAAGCTATGGCAAAATTCATGCCTTCAACAGTATAACCGATATTAAGTGCGAAGCCTGCAGCATCTCCAGTCACTATTAAACCATCAGTGTAGAGTCGTGATAGTCCGCCATAACCTCCCTCGGGAACTAAATGGGCAGAATATTCAAGAACTTTTCCATCACGGATCAATCTTTCAACAACGGGGAATGTTTTAAAGTCCTCAACGAGGTCGGCGGCATTTACTTTTCCTTTTTGAAATGCGGTTAGGTGGATTATGACTCCAATTGAAAGGGTTTCAAGATTTGTGTAGATGAATCCTCCTCCCGGGAATCCTTTGGTTCCACCTAAGAACGTCATTGCTGTCCCTTCCCGCCCTGAAAGGCTGAATCGTTCTTCAATGACAGCTCGGGGAAGACTAATCACCTCTTTTATTCCCAATCCAAGTAATTCAGGTCTGTGTGAGGTTCGTAGGTTTGCTTCAGCAGCAAGCAACGAGTTGATTCCATCAGCAGCAATTACGATATTCGCACCAATTTCGTCTCCACCGGCATTAATGCCCACGACCCGTTTGTCTTGCCATATGAGCTCGTCGACTCGTATTCCTGTAGCAAGGAGTGCTCCGGCTTCTTCTGCCTGCTTAGCAAACCATTGATCAAATTTGTAACGTATAACTGATATGCCATTAAAAGGAGGTTTAGCAAAAGCCTTCTTTGAGAAACCGAGTGTAATTGTGGAGTCGCCTGAAAGGACATTGAGATTGTGCGTGGTGATGAATCGTTCAATGGGAGCATCTTCCC
>JBHLNC010000318.1:0-3074 GCA_048937435.1 Promethearchaeota archaeon
CCTGTCTGCATTGCCTGGATGCGCCCTGTATTAGAGCCTGTCCCCGTTCTGCCCTCTATAAGGATGCCGAGACTTTCATGTTAAAAATTTAGTAACTTTCTTTGAGCATCTGTTCTTGAGCTGCTAATACTCCAGAACCAATGGGTACGTCGTAGCCAAGACGTTTTAGTACTACCTCAATGATAGCGATGGTCGCTAACACATCTCGTTCAGTGCAGATGTTCATGTGGTTCGTTCGCCAAATCTTTCCTTTAACGGGGCCTTGACCACCTGCAACGAGAATTCCCAGATTACGGACTTGATTCCGAAATTCATTGTCATTAATGGCTCCTGGATATCTAACGGCTGTGACAGTGTTAGAATAAAAAGCAGGGTCCGCAAGAAGGTCAAGACCCATCCCAAGGTATCCTGCCCGGGTGATTCTTCCCAATCGACGATGGCGTTCAATTCGCTGTTCATAGCCTTCCTCAAACATTATGGTTAGAGACTCGTGGAGTCCATACATGAGTGTAACTGCAGAGGTGAAGGGAGAATCGCCAAAACTGTCATAGCGCTTCTTCGCCTTTACCAAGTCAAGATAGAAAGTGGGATTCGGCTGTTTTCGATTCTCAATCTTTTTCCAGGCACGTGAACCAACCCAGATAACTCCTAGACCTGGTGGTACACCAAGGCATTTCTGGCTTCCTGTCACCAACATGTCAAAATTCCACTTATCTGGATATACATAATCTCCACCAACAGATGTGATACCATCAACAATGAGAAGGCGATCATAATCACGCACAACCTGACCGATCTCCTTGGCTGGATTAAGAACACCAGTTGACGTTTCGTTGTGACATAATGTTACTGCCCGAATTGAAGCATCTGAAGCTAAGGCTTCGCGCACAGTCTCGGGGCTAGCTGCTTGACCGTAAGCTACCTCTTGTAGTACAGATTTTCCACCAAATGCGGTAGTAATTTCTTGCCAACGTTCACTAAACTTTCCATTAACTACGTTCAGAACTTTTTCGCCTGGTTCAATAGTATTTGCAATAGCCGCTTCCATCGCGGCTGTACCTGATCCCGCAAACAATAATACGTCTTGTTCTGTTTGAAGTAATCGCTGTAGGAGTCCTACTGCCTCTTTGTAGGTGGTCTGGTATTCTTTTGTTCGATGGCCATATATGACTCGTGACATTGCCCGATATACACGTGGGTGAATCGGTACAGGTCCTGGAATCATCAGGGTTGTGAGCTCTTCATCATACATGTTAATTCAACACCTGTTAACACTCATGCCCCCGCTGAACATTTTTCAGTTATAAGCCTTTGTGTTAGGATTGAGCCTCTCATTTTCCCTCTCATTATGAAAGCTGAGTTATGCTGGAAAATGACGGTATTTCATGTAAGTTAATGCTTCGTAGAAGTATTTTCCACCAAACACTCCACTCATTTTCAGGCCACCGAGATGTGGGAAGAATGTGTCGAAGTGAAGATGATCAGAGTTAATAGCTACTCCGGGTGCTTCAATTTCATCGAAGAATCGTTGCCAAATCGTTGGATCTTCACTGTACACCGAGGTTCGAATCCCGTATGGTGTATTATTCGCTTGATTCATTGCCTCTTCAAAAGTGCGAATCTTCATTATAGGCAACACAGGTCCAAAGGTCTCTTGATACCATATCTGACAATCGAGGGGCACATCGCTAAGAATTGTAGGCTTGTAAAATAGACCCGCATCATCGCGTTCTCCTGAGACATCAATTCGATAACCACCCACTTCCAATTTGGCTCCTTTTTTCAAAGCCTCTTGAGTCATATCAATTACTTGATACATTGCCCTACTCCCCACGATGGGCAAATCTGTTTCAGTATCTGCGGGAATGCCTGGCTGCAATTTTTCACTTTCCTCGACTAAAGCCTTGATAAATTCATCATAGATGGCTTCGTGGAGAAAGAGCCGTTTTGCCGCAAGACAAATTTGTCCGGAGCCAAAGAACCTCGCTTGAGTCACAAAGCTGGCCACTTTTTCAATGTCAACATCTTTCCAAACGAGGCTGGCTCCACTCCCAGCAAGTTCAGGTACAAAATGCATTCCTCGCCTAATCGCCAGCCCCATTAATTGTAATCCAATTTGTGAATCGCCATAGTAGACCATTGCATTGAGTGGTGCGTCGTTCACCATATACTGGGCTATTGGTCTAGCAGGTCCAATCACAGCTTGGAATGCGCTAATTGGAAAGTCAAGCGCTTTCATGGCATCACGGAGAACATAGGCAAGTTCCATATTTGTCAGTGGCAACCGCGCAGGAGTTCGGGTCACATTTGCGTTCCCAGCATAGTAGGAACTTAAAATCGCTGTAAATCCAAGGCCCAATGCAGCGTTATATGGTGGGAAAATTCCGACTGCCCCAAAGGGATACCTGGTAAGAATCGTTCTCTCGCCTTCGGTGGAACAGGGGATTTCTTTTGGGCCTAATCTTTCAGTTATGAACTCAGCCTTTTCTTTACAAAGCGTGTTGAAGGCTTTTGTTGTCTGCCAATCAAATAATTTGACAGGTGTTCCCTCAGCAATTCCAATTTTCTTAAACTCTTCATAGTGGTTCCACAAAAAATCATGTAGTGAGAGGATACTATCCATTCGGTCCCGAAGGCTCAATCCTTTTCCGTTTTCATCTAGTTCACGATGCATTAATCCACGAATTTGGGCCGCTTCTTCACAAGCCTCTGCTGTCTCTTTCACTCCTCCAAGGGCATACTCAGCAAAAATAATCTCATCAATTTCTTCTTTCTTTGCTTTGGGGTATCCATGGACACGGATGTAATCTTTAAGTAAACGAATTTCAGGAACCTTTTCTGGTAACATTCCAGTGAAGTATCGTGCCGCAAATTGATTCAGCGAACTCTGATCTCTTAATGCCATCGCAAAGAGAATTCGGGGATCACCAATTGCTTTATTCATATCAGGAAATTTACCAACACGTCCATTTTCTGGTTTGGATATTTCGCCCCTAACCAGATGTCCAAAGAATCGCATGATATAAGACCTTCTAATTTTTCGTGGAAATTCGCAAGTTTGGTAAAAGCTCGAA
>JBHLNC010000319.1:0-3060 GCA_048937435.1 Promethearchaeota archaeon
CATCTGTTGTAACATGGCCATGTTGTACGGCTGTCCCTTAATAACATGGGCAAAAAAAAGGTAGACTTTCCCAGGTTCAAACACCTCTTTAGGAATCTCCTTCAGTCCAAAAATCACTGGCACTTGACTACCTTCAAGTTTTCTGATTGAAGCGCCGACCTTCTCATACGCTTCTTCCGAAAAAGCCCGTTGTTCAGAAGGTTCCACAATAACTTCAATGCCATGCTTTTTCAAGAAACCCTGCACGTCACTTGGTACAATAGGGGTACGTAGTTCAAACGCCTTATCCTCCCGACGAATACCAATCTTTTGCACCGGAGAACGCCTCTCATGATGTTACAAGTATTTCAACGTAAGGAGTTTTCGTTCGTCTCTCAAAGTAAAAAAGTCTGATGCCTGCTCGAAGAAACAGCTAACGTTCATCGATTCAGAACAATCTAGAAGATATAAGGCTCTCAACAACACATGTGAAGCAGAGTTGGCGAAAATGCTTGACAGTGTGTTGAAAAAAATCGATGAAAATGCCAATCGTGCCATTGATGCAGTAAAGAAAATTTGCAGCATTCCCTCCGTGGCAGCCAAGAAACAAGGAATTGATGAAACAGCGAATCTCCTCATGAAAATGCTTGAAGATGTAGGCATCGAAACTCAACTTCATCTCACCGCTGGTTCTCCAGTCGTCACTGGACATCTTGATTTTGGAGCCAAACGAACCCTCTTATTCTACGATCATTACGATGTACAACCCGCTGAACCGTTTGAACTCTGGGATTCACCACCTTTTGAGCCCGAGATACGAAATGGCAGGCTCTATGCACGTGGTGTTGCAGACAATAAAGGTGATACCCTATCACGAATTTGGGCTATCCGCGCATACAAAGAAGCTGGGGTCAAGCTTCCTGTCAATATCAAATTTGTCGTTGAGGGTGAGGAAGAAATTAGCAGCCCCAATCTCCCCAATTTCACCAAAAAACATGCTGATTTCCTCAAGGCTGATGGGGGCATTTGGGAATTTGGGAGTGCAGGATTTGATGGCACTCAAGAAGCCTGGCTCGGGCTCAAAGGAATCCTATACGTCCAGTTTGAAGTCCAACGCATATCTCACAATGCCCATTCCAGCAACTCATCTATTCTCCCATCTGCTCCGTTCCGACTTGTCTGGGCTCTAGGCTCATTAAAGGATGAAAAGGAACGCATTCAAATTAAGGGCTTTTACGATGATGTTGTACCGATGACTAAGAAAGAACGTGAATTCGTGGCTAAGATTGATTTTGAAGAGAATGCTCGTCGTAAGTTCTGGAAAATCGATAGGTTTGTGAACAACTATGAAGGCGACGATTTGAGAGAAGCCTACTATTATCTCCCCCATCTTAGTATTGATGGACTCACTAGCGGTTACCAAGAGGAAGGCTCAATGACTGTACTTCCAGCAAAAGCCTCAGCCAAAATAGATTTCCGATTGGTTGAAAACCAACATCCTGAAGATATCGTTAAGAAACTTCGGAACCACTTGGACGCCAAAGGATTCTCTGATGTAAAGATTGCTTGGTACGATGGATACCCTGCTGCTAAAACACCTATAGATCACCCCTTCGTCAAAATCGTTGAAAGAGCCAACCAGAAAGTCTATGGGCACTCATTACGTGTGCACCCCACAACGCCTGGGTCTGGACCCTTGTATCTGTTCAAAGATCAGGTACCCATGGTCTCCATTGGTATTGGTGATCCTGAATCTCGTGGCCATTCACCGAATGAGAGTGCTGCAGTTGATAACTTCATTAAAGCCATGAAACGTATCGCTGTTGTCATAGATGAGATGGGCAAGTGGTAGATACAAGTTCAAAAAGTGCATTTATGCTAAATGATGATATTTGAATGCAATAATGGATTTAAAAAACGCTAAGCTATAAAAGCACATATAATATATTCGAAACTATGACAACAAAAATCAATCCCATAATTTTACAGATTCTTAACGTGGTTGCAGTCATTTCAGTTATCATTATTAATATTCTAGCCAATGTACTCCCTATCAATGGCGTGAATACCGGTCAAGTCTCTGATCTCTACTTTAACTATTTCACACCTGCTGGGTACGTTTTTTCGATTTGGTTCATCATTTACATCCAATCGATTATCTTCATAATCTACCAAGTAAGATCCAGTCAACGCGAAGAAACCTATTTGACAAAAATCAACATCTTCTACTTCTTCGGCGCTTTAGCTAATATTGCCTGGATTTTCTTCTTCCACTATTCCGCCAATCCTCTATTCCCACCGTTTCTCTTTGCCTCAGTTGTTATGTTACTAATTCTTTTACTCCTAATGCTTCTCGTTTTCCTTCGATTGGGAATTGGAAAAGACGCCGTTCCACGCAATGAGAAATTAGCTGTTCACTTACACACCAGTGTTTATTTAGCCTGGTTAGGTGTTGCTTCAATTGCAGCCATCGCTTCCGCTCTGAATGTAATTATTCCTGGACTGCCAGATACAACCCAATGGTTTGCTACCGCAATTATGGCTGTTGTTGCAATGCTCCTTGCTGTACTCATGGTGTATCTTCGACGTGATTTTGGGTTTGCTCTGGTGGTTCTATGGGCATCTGTAGGAATCGCCTTGAAATGGCTCACCATACCGATAATCGCGTATACGGCTATTACAACATCCGTCATCA
The DNA here is from genome assembly GCA_048937435.1 of Promethearchaeota archaeon. Classification (GTDB taxonomy): domain Archaea; phylum Asgardarchaeota; class Hermodarchaeia; order Hermodarchaeales; family Hermodarchaeaceae; genus Hermodarchaeum. Next base: position 2,675 of record JBHLNC010000319.1, read on the forward strand.
TAGTAATTGCACTTATCGTCGTTCCCCTTATCAAGCGGGATGGATTTGTTCAATATTATCTTGGACCTAAGAAAAGCTAGCTCCCAAGATTTCTATCTCTTACTCAGTGTAACAACCAATCCGCGATTTTAACTTCACAAAAGGCTTTAGCCCTCAAAGAACATCAATTACTCGAGGGAAAATGTCGGCATCAACGTACACCACACGCTTGGCGCGAACGCTAGTTTGGACCACACAAGAAACTGCGAACGTTGCTCACCTTGTTCGCCACATTCGGCGCAGCGAAGCCACGCTAAAAAACCTCCAGTACAACCGTGAAGTTGTTCGCTCGGAAATATCGACATGGGATCGAATTAACATCCTCAAAAAGACTAAACATGAACGCA
>JBHLNC010000320.1:0-3050 GCA_048937435.1 Promethearchaeota archaeon
GCCGCAATGTATGCCGGTCGCATGAAACTTAAGACGATTCTTATCGGATTTCCGCCAGGTGGTGTTATTGCTACAACCGATTGGATAGAGAATTATCCGGGATTTATTTCACTTTCAGGAAAAGAGTTGGCGGATAAGATTACAGCACACGCGAAAGAGTATGACATTGAACTCATGCAGGACAATGTTACAGATGTACGCAAAGAAGATGGGATTTTTTCCATCCATACTGCTTTTAGTGAGTACCGTGCGAAAACAGTCATTTTTTCAACAGGAACACATTATCGAAAACTGAAGGTGCCTGGTGCCGATATTTTTGAGGGTAAGGGTGTCCAATTTTGTGGTCTTTGTGATGGACCTATGTTTCAGAACAAGAGCTTGGCAGTGGTTGGTGGGGGAGATAGTGCAGCGAAAGAAGCTTTGATTCTCACACAATGGGCACAGAGGATTTACATTATTGCGCGAGGCGATCGCCTGAAGGCTGAACCTATTAACCTTGAGCGAGTCAGCCAGAATCAAAAAATCACTCTTATTCTGAACACGAATGTGACCGGTATTGAAGGCGGAGAGCGCGTTGAGAAAGTTCTACTCGATAGAGCCTTCCATGGAAATAAGGAATTAGCCGTTCAAGGGGTGTTCATTGCCATCGGTAGTGTTCCTCTTTCGGAGCTCGCAAAGAAGCTGGGAGTGAACACCAATTCAAAGGGGGAGATTGTCATCAATCGTCAGACTGAGACTAATATCAAAGGTGTTTTTGCCGCGGGGGATGTCACGGATACAGAGTTCAAACAGGCCATCACAGGCGTTGCAGAGGGTGTTCTAGCGGTCTATCAAGCCTACAAGTATATTGGCGGTCAAGCGGTTTCTTCATGCGTTGATGGTGAGTACTTGGATTGCCCTATGGCTTCTGAAAATCTTCGAAAGCAACCAGAATAATATGTGTGGAAATTGTGTTTTATGGCGGGATGTTTTGCCAGAGCTTCGGGGTGGTCTTAACGTAATAGCGGGTTTGTTCACTGACTTTGAATCCATTTTTCTCAAAGATATGACGAGCCGGAGCATTAGCAACTGAGACACGAAGCCATGCCCGAAAGTGCCCTTGTTCGGCGAGATGGGTTTTTGCCCATTGGGTAATTGCTTGACCATAGCCTTTTCCACGAGCGTTTGGATGAACCCCTAGCATTCCAATGGTTGGACCTTCCAAACTAAGAAGCCCCACAGTATTGGTAGAATCTTTGACAAGCACGACTTCCATTTGGGACAGCGTTGATTCTAGCTGGTCAGAAGGAAGATTGCGAATGTTATAGACAACGGTGTGGAGAAGGCGGCCGAGAGTATTGGTCATTGATGAAGCCATATTGTCCAAGATTTGTGAGGTTTCTCCAGGAGAAGTGCGATAGAAGGAAAGATTGGTTGCAGGAGGAACCACATTATCCAAGGGAACGCCCATTTTGACGGTTTCATCATATACAGTAAATTCTGCTTTCTCGAGGGCCTGAATGGATTCGTGTTTATCAGTACTAACTTTGCAGCTAATGTAAGCGGCTTGATGTTCTGTTGCAATTCTTTGTGCTTCAACGAGTAATTGTGAAACCGCTTCCAGTTCATGACGAAAGAGATAGATTTGGATGAATGTTGTACTTGGTTGCTGGAGGAGATCTCGGGGTTCTTTGGCAGCTACAATTAGTCCCATGACGATTTGATCGCGAACAAGAATCCAGTAGGGGAATTGGGCTTCTTCAAAGATGGTTTTGAGTCCGAGAAAATGGTCCTGATAGGGGGCAATATCGGCTTCCGTTGAGGCAATAAAACGAATGATCATCACCCTCGCTAATTGAATTCAACCTCAATAACCACTTAAAGATGGCGTTAGATTACGGAGAAGAATGAAATTTTACTCAATTTCGCAGATGCCTGTCAGTCGTAATTGGAGGGTTCTTTGGAGAGGACAATGGGTATGGGAAGGTTGCAGGATGGACAGTGTCCTTGGCGAGTTAATCTAACGGAAGTGGTGTGTACACCGAGACGCTCGATAAGTAGCGCGCCACAATTGGCACAAATGGTATTCGCACCTTGGTGGCCAGGTACGTTGCCCAAGTAGACGTATTTAAGACCAGCCCGAGTCGAGGCGGTGGCAGATGCTTCAAGTGTTTTGATGGGCGTGGGTGGTAGGTTATTCATTTTATGATGGGGATAGAACCGTAAGAGATGGAGTGGTATTTCTTCTCCAAGCTCTGTTACAATCCACTGGGCGAGATTTTCAGCATCTTGGATGTCATCACCAACATCTGTCACAATTAGATTTGTGAGCTCGATGTGTATTCCCGCATCTTTCATCACCTTAAGCGCATCATAAATGGGATTCACGGAAGGCACGTTACAGTATTTTTTATAGAATGAGGGGTTGCCATTTCCTTTGAAATCGACGGTGGCGGCATCAAGATATGGCGCTATGGTCTCTATGGCTTCTGGGGTGAGATATCCGTTAGTGACGAAGGTATTGAAGAGGCCTTTTTTATGAGCAATTTTTGCGATATCATAGGCGTATTCAAAGAAGATAGTGGGTTCCGAATAGGTATATGAGATTCCAGAACAGCCGGTTTGAAAAGCCAAATCAATAATCTTTTCTGGTGAGAGGGGACGCCCAACGATTTCTCGCTCATGACTAATTTGCCAATTCTGGCAGAATTGACAACGGAAGTTACAGCCTATAGTGGCTACTGACATTACGAGAGAGCCGGGACGGAAGTGCCAGAGAGGTTTTTTCTCAATAGGATCGGGGTTTGCAGAACAGGCTTTGCCGTACACGAGAGTGTAGAGGGTGCCGTTTGTGTTTTTTCGAACTTGGCAGTATCCTAGTTTGCCTTCATTAATTGTGCAGTGTCGTGCACATAGATGGCAGTTGACCTTGTTGTCGTCTAGCTTTGAATACAGCATAGCTTCACGCATTATTGCCAGCTCACGGATTCCGCGATTTAGTTGAAACGATGGTCAATAAATACACTCATTTCATAGAGTAAAGTTGCTATCGAAAAACTTCACTATAATAT
>JBHLNC010000321.1:0-974 GCA_048937435.1 Promethearchaeota archaeon
ATTATTTTTTGTTGTTTTGATAATTTTGTTTGGATATACATCACCTCTTTTTTTTTTTTAGAAACGGTTAACTTCTTATGAAGCTATTTATGGTCACCAATGGAATATCATGTCGAAATCCAAGAATCGAGTCACAGTAACTTTGGCATCCACGATGGTGGGACCCTTATGGGCACGTGCTAAGTATAGTCAATTATATCCCGAAATCTTATCGGATGTCCAGGCTGTGAAGTTAATCGAGAGAGTGAAAATTCGACATTGGGAAGCTGAAGCGGAATTTGCTGCGATGGAAGAGTTCGTTGATGAGTTTTATGGGCTCACCTTTTTGATTCGGGCACGCACATTTGACGACGCCATCAATGAGTTTGTTTCGCAATACCCTGAAGCGACGATAGTCAATATTGGTTGTGGGCTTGATACCACCTTTTCCCGCATCGACAATGGCCAAGTAACATGGTTTGACTTAGATTTACCAGTTGCAATCAAATATCGCCGACAGTGGCTTCCTGAAACCCCACGAAACCTCACTATTAGCAAATCAGGATTTGATTATTCTTGGTTCCGGGATGTGCAATTCAACCAACAGAAGAGCATTTTTTGCTTTGCCGGGGGGTTGTTTCATTACTTTTCTGAATCGAAAGTTTCGGCTCTCTTGCAGGCAATGGCTGAAACGTTTCCTTCTGGTGAACTCTTGTTTGATATGCCATCCAACCTTGGTGTACGAATACTGAAACGCCGGTTCAAATCTTATGGGATCGAAGGGATTGACATCAAATTTGGGTTAAGCAATGCTCGGAGACAAATTCCTTCATGGACAAAGCGTGCGAAGGTGCTAGATTGGTTTCCTATGTTTTCCAGAGTGCCGTGGAATCCAAAGTGGAAATGGAAGACCCGGATGATGATGCGCCTCAATGACTGGTTTAAAGTTAGCTCATTTGTTCATGTCAAATTCCAGGCAAACAATGATGACTGAT
>JBHLNC010000321.1:984-3045 GCA_048937435.1 Promethearchaeota archaeon
GGACTTTCTCTGCTTTTTTCAGTTCATCAAGGTGTAATTGGATCATTCTTCTTTCCCAGTACCGGAGAAGCTGTTCTCGATAAGGAAACGTCCGGTAAATAGGCGCCACATCAACAAGTTGCTCCACTGTTTTCGGTGAGTCCAAGAGGTCTAATATGTACTGGTTTCTTTCATCAAGACGTCGCGCATATCGGCTCCATTCGGACTGAATGTTCTCAGTGATGACACCACGATGTGAGGAAACCACAATTTTAGTGGGGAATGCTTTCAATCGTTCAATGGATAGGCGGAACTCGGTAAGGCTCGATTCTTGATGACCATACCAAGGGAAGGAAGTTAAGTCATAATCAAAGGCAAACAGAATTTGTTGCGGATCATAGTAGAAGCCGTAATGATCCATTGTATGACCTGGAGTGAAAATGGGAGTCAAGACGACTTCACCTATCTTGAAGAAAGTTTTTTCATTGTAACTATGGGTGGGTGGACAATTCTGAAGGTCCATTACAGTTCGGGCAAATTGCTGCCATATTGATGCTAATTCCTTTCCAACAAAGCGGTGTGAGAGCGCAATGATATTTCCGCTGGTGTTGAACGCTTCTTGGGGCACGAAAATTCTTTGACCTTTAAACACCCAGTTACCCGCAGAATGGTCTGGATGTGTGTGAGAGTTGATGATATAGCTGATGTCATACTCCTTTTTGATTTCCTTCAGCAGCGGAATTCCACAGCCCGTGTCAATTAGAACGTTTTCTTCTGCCTGTACAAGGATGGAGTGGGCGCGAGGAAACCGTCCCTTGTTTTCACCAAGTAGAAGGAAAATCTGATCTGTGAGAGGTTCTAATCGCTCGTGTATCATTCGTCGTCGCTCTTTGTGGGGGGCTTGTTGTCAATTAAGTTGTTGGATGGGTTGATATTCCCATCGGCTTAGAGAATTTTATTGGGGATTTTTAGGGGTCCTAGCTCAGGGGGAGTGGGGTGAACGAAGACGCAGGCCATTTCAAGCACTCAACCTCCACTGGACCCGATTATTGGGCAATTCCTTCACTACATGGTTCTAGCTTGGAGCCTCATCCTCTTTGCAGGGAACATCATTGCTGTCATCTTCATTGCTTTGGGTGTCATCTACTGGCTAGCCTGTTGGAATCCTTCCTGAGGAAAACAGATGGTGATTGGGGGAATCGTTCTCTTCATCGCTATGCAATTGATGGCCTTCACTACTCTGTTGTTGCCTTTTCCCCTTTAGCAACAGGAAGCCAAGGAAAAGCTAGAGAGCTGTGGAACAACTACAAAGCGAGGTAGTGAATCAACTGCTTGGTCATATTCACGAGATCATCAATTCGAACCCATTCATCGGGTTTGTGTGCCGAGGTGTTATCAAAGGTGGCGGCTCCGATTCCGAGAATTTTGTCAATTCCGCAGGCTTGCGTGATGAAGCCCATATCTGTTGAGACCGCCGCCCCTCCGACGATGAATTCCCTGTCTTGAAAGCCATGTACGGCTTGTAATGCTTTTTGCATCTTTTTTGCGTAGGGGCTTGTGATATCAGCTTTGAAGGGGGGAGTAGAATGGATTGTTGTGATCTCAACATCGAGGGCTTTGCCCTTTATCTTGCCCCGTTCAACGGCGGCTTCGATTTCTTGAACGACTTGTTCATAAGATTCTTCAGGGATGTATCGTCGGTTGATGATGACTTCACATTCTGCCGGAACAATGTTGCTCTTGGTCCCACCATGAATGATGTCAATGTTAAACATGGGCGTTACTTTGTCTGAAGGGGCTCCAAGGTTTCGGAGTAAAGGAATTACAGGTATCGAAGATTCTCGTTTCTCAACTTCTTCTTTGAGAACGTACAGTTCGGTTAGTATGGGAATCATCGCTTCTACAGCATTGATTCCTAGAAAATTGATGCCCGAGTGGCAGCTGCGTCCCTTCGTGCGAATCTTCACATCAATATTTCCAGCAACGCCAGCGATGAGAAATGGCATTTGGGCACCGAGTTCCGTGTGGATCACATGACCTTGGACATAGCCTTCCTTGGCAAGGTGGTAGATACCCGGGTAG
>JBHLNC010000322.1:0-3043 GCA_048937435.1 Promethearchaeota archaeon
CGTATCAAGGAACAATTCAAACGAGCTTTTTCACCAGTAGCCCGAGTCATCGCCCGATCAAAAATTCCACCGAATGTCCTTACACTCCTTGGACCTATTCTTGCGACTTTTGCAGCGTGGATGTACATTCAACAACAACTGGCGTTAGCTTTACTTCTCCTCCTCTTATCGGGCTTCGTTGATGCTCTCGATGGGGCGGTTGCCCGGGCAATGGGCAAGACGACAGCCTTTGGGGGCGTATTAGATAGTGTCTGTGATCGGTACAGCGACGCTATCGTTCTGATTGGAGTCATATTGGGTGGATGGTCTTCCACCTTCTGGGGAATTCTTACTATTGTTGGAAGCCTACTTGTGAGCTATACACGGGCTAGAGCTGAGGCAGCAGGTGTCGAACAATTGGGAGTAGGAATTGCTGAACGTCCTGAACGACTAATCATACTAATGGTAGTCACTCTCTTACAATATCTCACAGTAATTGGATTGCTATTTCCACCACCAAGCTTCTTCAGCATAATCTATTGGTTGGAATATGGTGTAATTCTTATCGCAATCCTTGCTCACATAACCGTTGTTCAAAGGATAATTGTGGCATACCGGGCATTATCTAAGTTGGAAAATCATCCAGCGTCTTCGAGAGAAGGCGAAGATACTTCCTAGCCTCGACGAGAGTTTGAAATCCTAAATCAGTTATCTTGTAGTATTTTCGAGTAGGGCGTTTGCCTTCACGGCGTTCTTCACTCAACTGGACCAATCCGTCTCGCCTTAGTTTGTAGAGTAAAACATACGCTGTCACTGAAGCCATTTCAACGCCAAACCGTTCCTGAATCGCCCCTCGAAGTTCATAAGCAAAGTAATCCCTCTCTTTCAATAATGTTAACACGTATAACCACAAATTATCTCGGGTCGTTCGGCTGATTAGCCGTTTCATGGCTTTTGTGGGGTGCTGAGAATACGTTTCGATGGCTTGAATGAAATCTGAATTTTCTATCATGGGTTCCAGTTCCTATTTGCGCTATCCGGGTTTGATGTTAGGACGCTTCGCTTCTTTACGCCGCGCCATCTCGAGTAGGACTAAACTTATGACTTGACTTCCCAAAAGGCTTCGTGTTCCAATGCTCACTTCCTGAACAGGGTACTGATAGACTAGTTTTTCGTGCTCTGCGTGTAGTCCCTGGTCATCACCCAATATGAGTGTGATGGGTTTGTCAAAATTAATTTTCACTTGGTCTAACGGTTTCCCTTTCTCAACTAAATAAAGGATTTGACTAGATGCGGAAGCGGCTTCTTTGAGGATATCGTCAAAGCTTTTTGCCATTATAGAAAACTGTGGCCACTGTCTGCTACACTTTGTCTTGGTAGTTCCATAATTATGGAGAAGACCTTTGATAATTAAGGCGCAACTTAATTCACTTTCAGGAAATTCATCTGAAGTCACATCATCAATTCGAAGAAGTAGGGGAGGATGAGGTGGTCCTCCAAGGATTGCATTAACTTGAATGCAAGATGTGAAAATTGGGGTGGTTCGATAGGCGGCAATTAGGATCCTACAAACTACATCAAGTCGACCACTTGTCCCGGGAACATCTCGGATTAGGAACTCCTCATCGGTTCGTGTCCGTGGGGCATCAAGTAAAATTACAATTTGCACAATGGGCCCCTCTGTCAGCTAACCATCCTAATTGAAAAGAAATCTTCCATTGGGGTGAAATCTACTATCACCCTTTCCTATCTTTTCGACTTCGGATAGTCACAACTCCACGATGAACAGCGCAACTGATGCAAAACCATTTGGTAACACTTCTACTCGGTAAGTAAGTACCTGAACGCCGAAGCTCCCGAGCCATCTGCGGGTCTACAAAAGATGCGCGTGACGTGCGTTTCTTAGCCTTATCACGTGGGACTACTTTTCCACACTGAGAACACTGGACGGTAGCTCCACGACCGGTCGAACCTTTACTTCGACCACCACTTTTCCGTTTCGATGGCAAACTTCTATCATCTCGATGGATCACGGCTGTCGCTGTCAGCTATCAACTCAACCGAGTCCACGACAACCTGAGTGGAGCATACCACATAACCTCAAAAATCTTATGCTCTCACACCAAAGATCAATCAATAGACCAATCAGAAAAAGTATTCCATATCCTCTGGATAAAGCTATTCTAACACTTTCAAGTTTGGTGCGTTAGTATTAGATATAGTTGTGAGAGGGGCTAAGATTTGCTAAGCAATTTTGGCAAAGCATCTGGAAACCAAATTTCCTTGTCTTGGTAGCCACTAATCGACGGTTCTCCCGGACTCGGAAAGGGGGTGGCCGAAGCAGTGGAGTTTGAATGCCTTGTACCAGCCAAAAGGTGTGCGAGAGACGGTAAACCCCCGTTGCTCTAGTTCCGTGGACAGTTCTTTCAGTATTTGAACAGCAAATTTGGGTTTGGCCAGTTTTCGGGGAAAAATGTGTGCATGGGGATACAAGATGATATTTTTGACTTTTACTCGGTCCGCGACTATTTGAATTTCGTCAGCTGCTTTTTGAGTTATTTCAGATAATCGACCTTCATCTGTTGCTTCAACGGCACAAAAGACGGTGAGACCGTCTTCGTATTCAACCCATTCGCCCTCGTCGGCATCCTCTCGAACACTAATCTTCACCGGTTCTGTGGCTTTGTAAGACAGTTTTCCATGAAAAATTAACAAACGCATCTTTAATCATCTCAATTATTCCCTGGACGGACCTTTTATTTCTTCAAGAGCATCTTCAACAAGGCCTAATCCCTTGTCAATGAGGGTTTTTGCATAAGAATCAGTCTTTGCTTCTGCAAAGACTCGGAAAATGGGCTCGGTTCCAGATGGACGTAATAGTACCCAACCATCCGTGTAGCGCAATTTAACACCATCTATGGTTTCACAATCAGCATCTGTGGGAGCTAGCGATGCAACACGGTCTAGAAGGTCTTGTTTGAACTCGTTCGCACAGACAACTTTTTCTTTGATTTGAAAATAGGTAGGGAACTGACGATCAAGTTCTTCAAGTGATTGATCTTCA
>JBHLNC010000323.1:0-3043 GCA_048937435.1 Promethearchaeota archaeon
CCACATCATGATCACCCGCTACCACCTCATACATCGCCTGCGCCACCTGCGCAGTATTCCCCGTTTCACTATAATAGGCAATTAAAATCTTCATAACCCCTAATCCATATTCCACATTTAAAAAGTTCAGGGGGGTGGGGGTCACACAGGGGGAGGGGGGAGAGTAACTTGAACTAATCTTTGACTTAGTCGTTAGGACCCCGATCCCAATAGGCAGTATCGACCCATCGACTCGCAAATTGATCGGCGTCTTTCGGATAGGTATATTCGAGTTTCTCAGCAACCTCTCTAGCAATCCATCGGAAGAGTTGCATAGTACTGGCTAATGCTTGCCAGATGTCGTCCTCGTCATAGTGTGCGAATGCACTGCGAAGTTCGGCAATAATTCGGGGATCCGCCCATCGCTCCATGAATCGGCCTCGGAACCACGTGTCGTAATCTTTGTCTTGGGTTACTTGAGCGTGCCATTCAATGAGGGGGAGTAGGCATCGACCTTTCATAAAGGAGTCAAGACATGCTTTGCCTTCCCATAATTCCCCTCGTCGAAGTTTTTTTGCAGCCCATACAGCATGATACCAGAAATCATTCACCCGTTCAAGAAATTCGTGCTCTGAAGGAATGTGCGGGGGAGGAGGCTTGATGGCGTGATATTCTTTGAGAAAGTCATCCATCATGTTTTCTTTGTCGATTAATACACGAATTCCACGACCTAAAACATCACGGGTTTCGTTGACTAACTCAGGTGTCACACCATGTTTTTGGATTTCACGAACACCTTCGAATGGATCAACGGCGAAATCAACATCTAATCCATTATCATATAATACTCGGCGCTCGTAGGTCTCACCAGAACCTCCAGCTGTTGGTTCGATGAAGGTTATCACGGGATTTCCAAACTTGTTGACCCAATCAGCTGACCCGATGAGCTTCTGGGGTTCAGTTGAATAGATTACAATATCGAGATCAGACCATTTATCGGCTGGTGCATCAGTACGCGCACGGGATCCAACTACGATAACAAGGCGGATATGTTCTTGAGTTTTAGCCCATTTGATTACCTGTTTTTCGACTTGGTTATAGAATTTGGTAATCTCGGTTTTATCTAAAATCATGGAATCACCTGATTATTAGCTAGGAATTTTTTCAGATTGCCAACAGCCTCATTCAGCCAGCGTCTGCCAAACTCCGCCCATTTAGGAACAGCCAATATAGCATTCACAGCATACAACATCTCAACAGCATACCTGGCACCGATAAAAAGGTCGAGATGCTTTAGTTCCAAAGCCGATATTGACCGCAGTTCCTGATATCCTTCGAGTAAAGCCGCTTTGAACTGGTCTTTCGCTTCATGGTCTTGCCATGAGGATAAGGGTACAGCAAGATCGTCAATCCAGTAACCAAAGGCAGTATCATCGAAATCAACGGGGCGGATTTCGCCACGGTACCATAGGACATTGCCTTCAACGTATAAATCAGCATGAATGAGTCCATAGACGTCAGGACCTTTGCCCAATATTTCCATAACCTCTCGAACTCTGGTGGTGATTTTGTTGAAGGGGTCCTGATATTTCTTAGGTATATTTGCCCAGAGTTCTCTTGCTGGTAACCTGAACAAGCCACCATCCCAAAAGAGTCCATCCCAGTCATGTTGCTGTCGATAGAATCCCTTGGGTGGCAGCCATTGGCTAGTATGGTTGTGAAGTGTGGCAATCATTCGACCTAATGCGTGGAAGTGTCGGGATTGGATATTTTTTGTAAGTTCGCGCCCTTTCACCCAGCGAAGAAGTGTTACGTATTGGGGTTCAGGGATTCCTGGTACGGCTGTAATAGTCACAAAGGTGCCGTCTTGAGTGGGTACTGGTTCAGGGACAACTAATTCAGTGTCACGACAGAGTGCACTGAGCCATTGCATTTCAGAGCGGATGGCTTCAATGGTTTGATAACGCCATTGATGGAGACGTAGGAGGTAGTGGTTTTCCCAGTATCGTCCATCTGCAGATTCTAGTGGACTGATGTTTCTTGTGTCAATCTGATAGGCTGTATTGCCAGAGTAGTTGAGGAACTTGACTTTAGCTTTGGTGAGCCCGTAGGCTTCAAGCGCGGCTTGGGCTTGTTTCCGCAATCTACTTAAAAGGCCCCGATAGCTGAGGTCATCGTAAGATTTCATTATATTACCTTCATTTCAGGAGTAAGTTCAAAGTAGTCACCTAAGCGTTGTGTCTCAGCTTCAATATCATCAATCTGAGATTTTGTGAGAGTATCAAAAGGTTCTGCAATAACAGTGACTTTCTTACCTGTGCGTTTCTGCTTCCATGTCCCAATAGCTTGTCCATCACAGAGAAGGACTGGAGCAATCCAAGCTGCCTTTTTGAACACTTGTTTATAATGAGTTTCATCTACAATGTGGTTTTTGTCTTTGTGTCCAAGTAGGAAGATATCAAAGTGTGGTAGTAATCGAACGGGTCGTGTACTCTTCTTGGTTTTCTGAAGGAGCGAAAGATCGTTTTTGAGAATCCAAGCGGGTTTTTCATTGAGTATGATTTCCACTAATTGGTCTGAGACGCGTTCCCAGATGGTTGCGACAGTTGCCATTTTGAGGCCTGACCAGGTACTGAAGTCTTGGGGCGTTGCAGGACCATAACACTGGAGATAGTTGGTCAGAATCGTGGTTTCAGCTGTCTCCCGAGTGACACTTGGTTGTTTGGGAAGCCATTGGTCGGTTCGTACAAGTGTAGATTTTCCATCCAAATCTGGACCAAAGCAGACTTTCCCTTCATAGGCAAGGAGTTTGGTGACGATGTAGTACCCTGTATCAACCCATGGACGTATTTCAGGACCCAGTGCTTTTTCAACAATATCCGCCATGTCATCTCGGGTCGCGGGTCCTTGTGAAAGCGCGTTTACAACAGTTTGATTGATGATGTCGAAATCATGTTGTGCAGGATCCATTTTTGCGATTTCACCGAATTCACGCATACCCCGTTTTTCCAACCACTCCTTATGTCGTGGAATCCGAGGCTTGATGATCGCCTTAAGATACACA
>JBHLNC010000324.1:0-3041 GCA_048937435.1 Promethearchaeota archaeon
GTTGACTTCGTCACTGAAGATACTTCTCGTACCAGCATTGATAACACAGTTAAGATTTTCAAAACTGCAATCGAAGCCGGCGCAGATCGGGTCGTCATAACAGATACCGTAGGCTTTCTGAGACCTGAATCGATGCGATATTTGGTCTCCCAAATACGTGACCGCCTCAATAAAGAGGTCAAACGAAAAGTTCCACTCTCAATTCATAATCACAATGACTTTGGATTGGCCACCGCTACTACATTAGCTGCAATCGAAGAAGGGGTCACGGTTCCCCATGTCTGTGTTGCAGGTTTTGGAGAACGGGCAGGTAATGCCCCTCTTGAAGAAGTCGTAATGGCGTTAGAAATCCTCTATGGTATTAGAACTGGGGTTAAAACCGAAAGAATTCAAGAGCTTGCCGATCTAGTTAGCGAATCGTTTGCGATTCTGCTTCCTGTTCATAAAGCAATTACAGGCGAAAACGCTTTTTCACATGAAGCTGGAATTCATGTTCATGGCATCCTCTCTCATCGACTCACATACGAACCAATCCCTGCAGAAACTGTTGGACGAAAAACAGAGTTCTACATGGGCAAACATACTGGGAGCCAGATTGTGAAAACAAAACTTGAAGAAAAAAACATCAATGCAACTGAGAGGCAGATTAAACAAATTGTCTCACAAGTAAAAGAAACACACAAACTTCGAGACAAAGTTGATATGCTTAGACAATTACATAGAGCTGCAGAACTCCTCCGAGAAACTCGTCTAGGGTTGAAGGAAGAAGAATTCTGGGATATTGTGAAGGCTGTTACTGGGAAAAAACCTAAGAACTGATTAAACTCAAATATTGTTTGTCACTTAGGAAAATTCTCGAAAAGGTGAATCAAATTCCAACAAAAAGAAAGACACTCATCGACAAAGCAGTCAAAGACGTTGCGAATTTAATGGTGGCTGCTGCCACAACCGCACCTAAATCCAAAGGCTTCGATGATCTTACCATTGAAATCGTTTCTGGAGTAACTATTTCACAAATAGCAAAAGAAATCAAAAAAATGCGACAAGAAGATCTCACAAGCCAAACCTTTTGGTTCCTGGAACCTGATGCTGAAGCCATAAAAGAAAGTGTTGTGATTTTTCTCATAGGGATCCATGCTAAACGTCCTCCATTAATACTAGACTGCCAGGCCTGTGGCTTCGAAACCTGTGCTGATTATGAACAAGCCATACGCCAAAACAAAACCACAGCCCTCTGCGCCTTCAAAATTCTAGATTTGGGTATCGCCCTCTCCTCGGCAACAACAGTGGCAGCTCAACACTTTATAGATAATCGAATGATGTGGTCGGTCGGGATGGCTGCACAACGCTTAGATTTAATAAAAGGCGACATAGTCCTTGGAATTCCCTTGGCAGCAAAAGGCAGTAATCCTTTCTTTGATCGTTACCTTCGATTTTTCCTCCAACGAGCCCGGAACCAGGGAAAGAATCTAACTCAAGTACTTCGTGATCAGGGGTTTAATCTTTAGAGTGAGCGGTCCGACGATTCACCCTCGTCAGAGTCATTCACTATCTGCCTAAGGATGCGAGTCATTCTGCGCCCCTTGGGAGTTGCTACAATAACTCGTGCGTCTTCTTCTGAATGTTTGACTAACCCAGTTTTCTCAAGTAAAGAAACATGATGAGTTACCACAGCCGTCGAATCACCACCCGAATTGGGTTGTGTTGTTTTCAAATATTGTCGTAATGATTTATTCGTGCCAAAATCTCGGTCGGATAAGAATTCTAATATTGCAACTCGTGAAGGGTGAGTAATTGCGGAAAGTAGGCTTCGAACCCTATCTGCATACCAATTGGTCATTTAATGGTCTCCTTTCTAATTTCGTGCATTTAAATAGTAATTCTTTTCATCAACATTAAATAATACTCAATTATTATAAAACATTTACGCAAAAATTCTTAAGGAAAACAAACAAGTACCGTTTGAAGAAAACACTCCCAATCCAGTGCTTCAAGACAGGGAGATCTCTATGTTTGATAAATTCAAAGAATGGTATCAAAACCGTCACGATTATGCAAAAGCTTGGAAGAAACGAACGGGTGGAAAAGTACTCGGTTATTTCTGCACTTATGTCCCAGAAGAACTACTCCTCGCTGCTGATATCCTTCCCGTTCGCATCTTAGGTAGCCATGAGGCACAGGATGTAACCGAACCTCATATTTTTGGGATGTTTTGTCCCTTTTGCCGTGACTGCTTGGCTCAAGGTTTGAAAGGTCGATTTGATTACCTTAATGGTATCATGATTGCCCAATCTTGTCTCCATATCCGCCAAACGTACAATAGCTGGGTAAAACACATTCCCCAAGAGTTCAGCTATTACATGTATATGCCCCATGGAATCCAAACACCTCATGCCTATCCATATTTGCGGGGAGAACTGGACGTTTTCAAGGAAGCTTTGGAAAACTGGATAGGACATTCCATATCGGATAAAGACATAGATCGGGGTATTGAGTTGATGAACAAGAATCGTCAATTAATGAAACAAATCTATGAGTTTCGGAAACAGGACGATCCCCCATTAACCGGGCTAGAAGCGATGTATATGGTCGTTTCTAGTCAAAAGGTCGATAAGGAGGAACACAAAAAACCACAAGAAGGTGTGCTCAAAGAATTACCCAAACGGAAACTTGACAGAAACACTGGAACCCGCCTTATGATCATCGGGAGTGAAGACGACGACACAGAATTCGTGAAAATGGTAGAGTCGTTAGATTCGACACTGGTTGTTGATGAACATTGTACGGGCACACGGTACTTCTGGAACGAAGTTAAACCCCAAAAGGATCGTTTGGCTGCCATTGCTGCCCGGTATATAGATCGAGCTCCTTGTCCCAGTAAAGATTGGCCTGATCGAAAACGATTCCCACACATTTTACAACTTGCTAAAGCTTTCAACGTTGAAGGCGCCCTGGTTATTCAACAGAAGTTCTGTGACCCCCATGAATTAGATATGCCAGCTTTACGATCAATGCTCGAAGAGAATGGTATTCCAACCTAT
>JBHLNC010000325.1:0-3032 GCA_048937435.1 Promethearchaeota archaeon
TATCACAGTTGTCGAAAATGAAAAGATTTTCCGAATTGTCGGAGGACAAACAGGATTATTTCAAGGAAGACTACAATTGAGCCTTGGACGAGGGGGAAAACTAGAACTCTCTACAACTGCGATTCCTGAAGTGAATACCGAACGCAACCATTCCGCCAAAACTCAATCTTCACCCAAAGATCGAAAGGGGCAGAATAAACCCTCGGATTGGCGAAACCCACCAATTAGGCGAACTCGTGGGTTCAAATGGTCGCGAATCGAACGCAAATCCGACTAATAATATTATTGAACGTGAATAGTTCTCATAACATTTCGTTTTGTAATAATTCTTTTAGTACACGTTTTAATGCCACAAGTGTAGTAGTGGCATCCGTAAGGGTGGTTATGCCCATATGCCCGATGCGAAGGAGTTCTTCACGGCGTGGGCCTAATCCCGGGGCGATTCGTACGTTATTCTTTAGCATTTGTTCAATGACTGAAGATGCAAGTAATTGATTTGGAGAATACATGGTGGTAACGGTGTTTGCATAATACTCAGGGCGCTTCGGCACTAATTCCAGTCCCATCTCAGTAACGCCTTCTCGAATACATTGTGCAATCTGCTCATGTCGTTGGATTCGTTGCTCAAGTCCCTCTTTTCGGATGAGTTCTAACGCAACATCCAATGCTGCAATTAGGTTCGTGGCTTGGGTGGATACGAGCCGTGGAACACCGTTAGTTTCATAGGATTGCATCGAATCGATCCAAAGTTTTAGATTTTGATAAACCGTCGATGGAGGCGTCTTTCTATTTTTAAGGTGCTGGAGCGCTCGTGGGCTGAGCATCAGAAGGGCAAGTCCTGGTGGGCAGGCTAAGGCTTTCTGGGTGCTGGCAAAACACACATCAACGCCCCATCGCGTCTGTTCAATCCATTCTCCCCCCACTGACGCAACCGCATCCACAATGGTCAGAACTCCCTTTTCTTGAGCTATTGTAGCAAGGTCTTTAAGATCTGCTTTGACGCTGCTTTCTGTGTCAATGTGGCTTACAGCAAGAACTTGGCATTCTGATGAGTCTAGATGTTTTCGAACCCTGTCAAGGGCTACGCGTTCTCCAAATTGGGCTTCTAGTACTGTAATATTCTTCGAATAACATTTGGCGACTCGTAGTAGTTGATCGCCAAAGAATCCGCTGTTCAATATCACGACATGGGTGTCTTGTTCCATGAAATTCGCGCAAGCCATCTCCATGGCTAGAAGCCCACTACCATTCATGAGAACCGGTTGCCCATCTGACGCACCAAACACCTCACGCAATCCTTGTAGCACTCGCCGAAAGCTCGCAATAAATTGTGGATTGCGTGGATATAATGGTTGTTCGCTAAGAGCTTTCAATACCTTGGATGAGCAATCTACTGGACCAGGAACCATCATCAGTGGTCGCTTTCTCACGTTAACCACCAAACATGTTAGTGTGCAAACATAGGTAGAGCTGCTTTTATCTCTGGTGCAAATTTTTAGCCCTGAGTCAAAAGAATAGGGACAAACAGGTTATGGCGCCTTCACATTTGGCGAATTCGCTCATGTCAAGCGTGACTACAGTGAAACCTGCCTTTTTGATGAGGAACTTAGTTTGGGGATATCCCTTTGGGATGAGCACAGTATCACCAATGGTTAGGGTATTAGCAGCATACCGTTCTTCATCGGGGACAATGAGAATATCGAATTCTTTCAAAGCTGGATGTTGAGCCATAGATTTGATTGAAACGAATGTATTTCGTGAAAGGTAGGTCACGTAGCTTTTCAGGTGAATAATCTGGGAGTTTTCGATTGTTTCAACGGGAACCTCAAGGTACTTTTCCATTTGCAGGACGCCTGGTCTGTTCGTTCGCTGGGTAATTCCGCAAATCAGAGTGTTTTGGTGATGGATGATATCTCCGCCCTCAACGGTTCCAGGCGCTATTACTCGTGAAGTAGAGAGGTATTGTCGTAACATTACTTCAATTGACTTTTCTTCTCCTTGGCGGCTCGTTTTTGCTAGTCGGCAAATGAGGGCTTTTTGACCAACAATAACGGCAGTATCTTCGACAAAACAGGAATCAGCGAACTCATCTTCTCTGGGAAGATGAATCACATCAACACCTAATTCCGCTAATGTTTCACAATAAGTTCTGTGTTGTGAACGTGCACGTTTAATATCAATCGTGTGGCGCATTGGATGTAAACTGATACATTTGGTGAACGTATTTCCGGGTTCACGGACTAATGCTCGTGTGTGATTCACACTGACACCTTCCAGAACATCTTTCTTGATAAGAAGCTACTTTAAGCGATTATTGTATAGCTACTTTCATTCTTATTAAGAAAAGTTGAACTCTTAGTTGTGGAACGATGTCCTTGGGTTCTCTAACAAATCGTGGACTCTTTTCCGGATTCCAGCATAATTACAGTGCATGTTTTGAATAGGAAATTTCATGAAAAAAAGATAGGTAGGAGGTCACTTCATTTCGTGAAAGGATAGTGCCTCCAAGGGTCTTGATTTAACTTTAGTAGCGTCGACCACGATCTCGGCGGGAATCCCCGCGATCTCGGCGGTATCCACCGCCACGACCTCCACCGTAACTTCGACCGCCACCATAACCACCGTAGGATCGGCGGGGTGGACGTTCATGTTCCATGGAGGAAAGATCGTTATCCATGTCGACTTCGTCAATGCTGGCATCAGCTTCCTTGAGTTCACCATATCGACCGATGTTTAGTCGAAGGTGTCCTTGGTAGAGGCTGGTGTAACCGTTTTCGAGTCGGTAGGTTTTGTCTACTTCAACGGTTTCAATCATGTCGTCCCAGAGGGACATTGTAACTGTACCAGTGGTGTCACCCGCCACTGCGTCAAGCACTCGGTGGGTTTCGCCATCCCGGCGTGATGTAACTTCGCGTTCTTCGCCTTTTTCGACGACTTTGAAGGTGATGTTCAAACTTTTCATTCTTGGTCGCAATTCTGCGACGGTTGCTTCAACAGGTTCTCTATCGTAGCTCATTTTCGGTACCACATAT